>URHQ01000082.1 GCA_900547655.1 uncultured Collinsella sp. | reverse complement strand
GCACCAACGCGGGCTTTTCCGCAAGCCTCGTCTGCATTGGCCTCAACATCACCCTGTGCCTGGCCAAGGGCATCGCGGGCCTGCTCGCCGGCTCCGTCTCCCTCATCGCCGACGCTTTCAACAACCTCTCCGATGCCTCGAGCAACATCGTGAGCCTGCTCGGGTTCCGCCTTGCCAGCCGCCCGGCAGACGAAGGCCACCCCTATGGCCACGGTCGCTATGAGTACCTCGCCGGCCTGTTCGTCGCCGTCCTGGTTTGCGCCGTCGGCATCAATCTGATCCTCGAGTCGGTCACTAAGATCATCAAGCCTTCCCCCACCGTGTATTCGGCGCTCTCCATGGCCGCCCTTGTTCTGTCCATGCTCGTTAAGCTCTGGATGGCAGCGTTCAACCGCACGCTGGGCGATCGCATCGACTCGGAGACGCTCATCGCCACGGCACAGGACTCCAAAAACGACGTCATCACCTCGGGCTCGGTCTTGGTGGCGGCGCTTATTTCGCAGACGACCGGCTTTGACCTCGATGGCTGGGCAGGCCTGGGTGTGGGCATCTTTATCTGCATCAGCGGCATGGGCCTAGTGCGTGACGCCATCAGCCCGTTGCTGGGGCAAGCGCCCGACCCCAAGCTCGTCCAGGCAATCCGCGACAAGATCATGTCCTATCCGCAGGTCTTGGGTACGCACGACCTCATGGTGCACGACTACGGCCCCGGTCGTCAGTTTGCCAGCGCCCACGTGGAGATGCCCGGCGAGGGCGACGCATTTGAGCACCACGAGATTCTGGACACCATCGAGCACGACATCAAGCGCCAGATGGGCATCGATATCACGCTGCACTGCGACCCCATCGCCACCACTGGCGACGACCTGCGCGGCTGGGTCAAGCGCGGCGTCATGCAGATCGATCCCGCGCTCTCCATCCACGACCTGCACGAGCACGACGGGTTCGTTTCGTTTGACCTGGTGCGTCCCGACGGCTTTGACATATCCGACGAGGAGCTGCTGGAGCTCGTCACGCGCATCGTGCACGAGCGCCGGCCCGACGTCTCATGCGTCGTCACGTTTGATTCGGGCTTTAGCTCGCCCGAGCGTCCGGCCGAGCAGCTGTAGCCCCGCTCCGCTCGTCTGCTAGTTTCCCTGCGCGCCCGAGATGCCGTTTTGCAGGGCGTTCCAGGCATCCGTCGCCATGCCGCCCAAGTTCTGCGCGGTATCGCCCAGGTTTTGTGCCGTGTCGCCCAGCTCTTGCGCCTTGTCTCCCAACTCCTGTGCCTTGTTGCTCAAGTCCTCCAGCGTATTGGAGCTCGAACTGTCGGTACCGCTTTGGCCGTCGGACGAGTTGCCCGAGCTGTTCTTGTGCGTGAGTTGAATTTCGAGGTTGCCGTTGTCGTTATAGTAGGCAGAAGTAACGACCCAGTTGGCATCGACGACGGGCGTTGAGCCATCATCAGTAAGGACCACGGCATTCGAAAGATCGGCGCCGCGCGACTTGAGGATCTTCTTGGCGTTGGACCAGTACTGCCCCGGGATATCGCTCAGATCGACGGCGCTAGACGAGGCGGACTCAGTTTGCTCGGCAGTGGTATCGGCCGTTGAACTCCCTCGCTTGTTGAGCATGCCCGACACGATGGCAAACACAACCGACAGCGCAAAGAAGATCGCCAGCACGATGAGGATCTTCTTGATCACGCTCGACGAACGCGACGGCTTCTTCTCCTCGTCCTCGCCATATTGCGGAATCGACTTGGGGTACTCGCGATACGGCTCCCGCGACTCGTAGCGAGGCTGCGCCGTGCGAGGCATATACGTCGTCTGCTGAGGCTGCGGAATGGGATTCTGCGGCAGGTCATCATAGGGATTCGGCGTCGAGGCAGCATAAGAATCCTGCGGCGCGTAATCAAACGGATCCGGAGCTGCGTTGCCATAGGGGCCTTGCGAAGATGCAGCGTAAGAATCCTGCGCCGTGTCGCCATAGCCCATAACCCGGGTGGGCTCGGCAGAAGGCTGCGTCGCGGCGGGGTCGGTATAACCGGGGTTGGGAACAACGCGGGTCGCATCGGCGCTATCGCCAGCCTGCGCGGAACCGTAGCCGCCCATCACGGTTGTCTTGTCCTGATCCATGCAACGATTCCTTTCCGTCGCGCGTGAGCCTCAAGTTATCCATGCATTCTACCCGCGCAAAAAGCCTATGATGGGCAGAGTCCGTCGGTATCTACAAGACATGCGCGGGCCTAAGGATCAAAAAGCCCCGCCGTGCCTTGTGGGCGCGGCGGGGCGGGCTAGCAGCTATGGACAGCAGGCTTAGAACAGGCCGGTGATGTTGCCGTCGTTGTCGACGTCGATGTTCTCGGCCGCGGGGACCTTGGGCAGGCCCGGCATGGTCAGAACGCTGCCAGTCAGTGCGACCACAAAGTGGGCACCGGCGGAAACCTTGAGCTCACGCACCGTGATGCGGAAGTTCTCGGGAGCGCCCAGGGCCTTGGCGTTGTCGCTAAAGCTGTACTGCGTCTTGGCGACGCACACCGGCAGGTTGCCAAAGCCATTCTCGCGCAGCTCGGCGAGCTGGCGCTTGGCGGCCGGCGTAAAGTCAACGCCATCGGCGCGGTAGACCTTGGTGGCAACGGCCTCGAGGGCATCAGCGACATCAGCGCCGTCCTCATAGGCAAACTTGAGCTCGCTCGGCTGCTCAATCAGACGCATGACCTCATCGGCCAGCTCGAGCGCGCCCTCGCCGCCCTTGGCCCAGACCTCGGAAAGCTTAACGTTGACGCCGAGCTTCTGGCACTCGGACTCGATGAGCGCAAGCTCGGCCTCGGTGTCCGTCGGGAATCGGTTGATGGCGACCACGCAGGGCAGACCATAAACGTTCTGGATGTTGTCGACGTGACGCAGCAGGTTGGGCATGCCTGCCTTGAGTGCCTCGAGGTTCTCCTCGTTGAGGTCGGCCTTGGCAACACCGCCGTTGTACTTCAGCGCACGAGCGGTCGCGACGATCACGACAGCGCTGGGGCGAACGCCCGTCATGCGGCACTTGATGTCGAGGAATTTCTCGGCGCCCAGATCGGCGCCGAAGCCGGCCTCGGTAATGGCGACATCGCCAAAGCGCATCGCCATACGCGTGGCCATGATAGAGTTGCAGCCGTGGGCAATGTTGGCGAAGGGACCGCCGTGGACAAACGCGGGCGTGCCCTCGAGCGTTTGCACCAGGTTGGGCTTGAGCGCGTCCTTAAGCAACGCGGCCATGGCACCCTGGGCCTTAAGGTCGCGGGCACGGACGGGCTCGCCGGCAAAGCTGTAGCCGACGACAATCTCACCCAAGCGTTCCTTGAGGTCGCTGATGCTCGTAGACAGGCACAGGATTGCCATGACCTCGGAGGCGACGGTGATATCGAAGCCGTCCTCGCGCGGCACGCCCTGAGCCTTACCGCCAATGCCGTCGATGACGTGGCGCAGCTGACGGTCGTTCATATCGACGACGCGCTTCCAAGTGATGCGCTTAACGTCAATACCGAGCTGGTTGCCCTGCTGAATATGGTTGTCGAGCATGGCGGCCAGCAGGTTATTGGCGGCACCGATAGCGTGGAAGTCGCCGGTAAAGTGCAGGTTGATATCCTCCATGGGGATGACCTGAGCCCAGCCGCCGCCGGCAGCACCGCCCTTAACGCCAAAGACGGGGCCGAGCGAAGGCTCGCGCAGGGCCACGGCACTCTTGACGCCGCGACGACGCAGGCCATCAGCCAGACCGATGGTCGTGGTGGTCTTGCCCTCGCCCGCAGGCGTTGGGTTGATAGCGGTCACGAGGACGAGCTTGGCCTGGTGATCGGTCGGCTCGTTGAGCAGTGAATAGTCGACCTTAGCCTTGTCGAAGCCGTACGGAATCAGGTGCTTTACGTCGACGCCGGCGTTCTTAGCCACCTCGGTAATGGGCAGCGGCGTGACGGAACGTGCGATTTCGATGTCAGTAGGCATGGGCGGTCCTTTCGTTACCGAATGAGAAAAAGACCAATTCAGCATAGCACGGGCGCGCAATAGTAAAACACCCGTAACCGATGAATGGCGATATGTTTATCCAATGCTCAGCGATAGCCTACAGACTAGCCAAAACAAAGCGCCCTAAACGGTAGGTTCAATCCCCAGGTGCTCAAAGGTGCGAAGCGTTGCCTGACGGCCCTGAGGCGTGCGAATCATCAAGCCGCACTGCAGCAGATAGGGCTCATAGACATCCTCGAGCGTGCCCGGGTCCTCGCCCACCGCGCTGGCAAGGGTCGTAAGTCCCACGGCACGACCGGAGAACGTCTTGGCGAGCGTCTCCAAAATGCGAATATCCATCCAATCCAGACCGAGTTCATCGATCTCGAAGAACTCGAGCGCCTGGCGACAGATATCGAGCTCGATGGGGCCGTTGCCGCGCACCTGTGCGTAATCGCGCACGCGCTTGAGCAGGCGGTTGGCAAGACGCGGCGTACCGCGCGAACGCGAGCCGATCTCGAGCGCGCTGGGATGGTCGATCGTCACGCCCAGGATGGTTGCCGAACGCGTCACAATCTGGGCGAGCTCCTCGACCGTGTAGTAATCCAGGCGATATGAAATGCCAAAGCGGTCGCGCAACGGGCCTGTCAACATGCCTGAGCGGGTCGTTGCCGCTACCAACGTAAACTTGGGAATATCCAGGCGAATCGAGCGCGCCGCCGGACCCTTGCCAATCACGATATCGAGGGCAAAGTCCTCCATCGCGGGGTACAGGACCTCCTCGACCGAACGGTTGAGGCGGTGGATCTCGTCGATAAACAGCACATCACCCGGCTGCAGGTTGGTAAGGATAGCCGCCAGGTCGCCGGTGCGCGCGATGGCCGGACCACTCGTCGTCTTGATCTGAGCGCCCAGCTCGTTGGCGATAACGGTAGCCAGCGTGGTCTTGCCCAGGCCCGGAGGACCCGAGAAAATCACGTGGTCGAGCGTCTCGCCACGGCTCTGCGCCGCTTCGATCAACACGCGCAGGCTCTGCTTGATGTGCTCCTGGCCACAGTAATCGTCCAGGCGCTGGGGGCGCAAAGTGCGGTCGACATCGAGGTCCTCGGCCGTCAGCTCCGAGCCCACCATGCGCTCGCCGTGCGCCATGGATGCCGCCGGCGAGTTGCCGGGCGTCGCCCACAGGTCCTGAGAGTCATCGGCTTCCCACATCACGCATCCATTCCGAGTCGCTTAAGCGCCGCGCCGAGCAGATCCTCGACACGCATATTCTGCCCATCATACCCGCTCAGGGCAACATCGGTCTCCTGCGGGCTAAAGCCCATGGAAAGGAGCGCCGCGCGGGCGTCATCGATCGCCGAAGGAGCGGCGGCGGGAACCGGCATCGCAACCTGGCCGGGAATCACGTCGACCGGCACAAAGCCCTTATCCTTGGCAAAGGTGCTCTTGAGTTCCAGGATCAGGCGCTGAGCTGTCTTTTTGCCCACACCGGGTACCTTGGCCATGCCCTTGTCGTCCTCGGCCATCACCAGCGAATACAACTGCCCCACGGTATAGGTGGAAAGCACGGCGAGCGCCAGGCGCGGGCCAACGCCCGAGACAGACACGAGCCGGTCGAACATCGTGCGCTCATCCTTTGAGGAAAAACCGAAAAGTGTCATGGCGTCCTCGCGCACCTGCATACGCGTGTAGAGGCGGACCTCGCCGCCGGGCGTCGGCAACGTGGCCGCAGTACTGCCCGAGATGCCGAGCTCAAAGCCAACGCCCGACACATCGACGACAGCAGAGCTCATCGTGGCCTCGACAAGCGTTCCGTGGAGCTGGGAAATCATCAGTATCCGGTTCCTCTCTGTTGATAGAACTCGCCACCGGTAAGGGCGCGGGTGCGGCTGAGGTTTACGTGGCAGATGGCGCAAGCCAGGGCATCGGCGGCATGGTCGGGATGCGGGTCGTGGTCGAGCTGTGTTAGTGTGCGTACCATGTAGGCGACCTGCCGCTTGTCCGCGGCGCCGGTGCCCACCACGGCCTGTTTGATCTGCATGGGCGTGTACTCGCCAATCTCGAGCGCGCACTCCGAAAGCGCCACAAGCGCAGCGCCGCGGGCATGCGCCGTGGGAATGGCCGAACGAACGTTGGCGCCAAAGTAGATGCTCTCGACAGCAGCCGTGTCGGGTCGATAACGCTCGACGACATCCTTAAGGTCACGGGCGATATGCGACAGGCGCACCGCGAGCGGACTTCCGGCACTGGTCTCGATGCAGCCATAGGCACGGCAGCGAACCTCGCCACGCCGCTCCTCGATAATCCCCCAACCCGTATGAGCCAAACCGGGGTCAATGCCCAAGATAACCAAGCCGACCTCCCCTCGCCACAAGCACAGCGCAAGACAAGGCCCCGCGCATCATTCACGAACGTCTGTTCTAGAATAACACAACGGAGCCAAGATACTTAGTTGGAGTGTCGGCGTTGGGAGCAAATCCCGTCCCCAGCTTAATTCTGCGAGAAGAATGGGAACTGTCGGGGATCCACCGGCGGATGCGGCATCGATCCGCCCTGGGGCCCACCCTGCGAGCCGCCCTGACCGCCCATCATCTTATCGATGGCGTCCTGAACCTCACCCTCGAACTTTTTCATTCCCTCGTGCAAACGACGCTGACCGTCCTCGGAGCGCAGCTCCTCCATCTGCTCGGGCGAAATACCCAGTAGCTCGCCCAGCACGCCCATCATCTCGTTTCGCACGCGCTCGCTCGTATCCTCGTCAGCAAAACGGCGCACCTCGGCGCGTGCCAGCGAATCGACCGACATACGCTCCTTGCCATTAAGCCCCAGGTCGGACCACGCGAGCATGTACGGCCAAGAGCGCTCGGCAAACGAGCGGGACGAGACGATCGGTGCCGTCGGCAACATGCGGCGGGCAGCCTCACCCTGTCGAACGAGCATCAGCAGCAGCGAGCAGGCCTCAGGCTTGCCAGCGGCCATCGGGATATCGTCGAAAGATCGATTGCGGTCCACGTGCGCCTCGAGCGCGCCATCGACCTCACCCGGCTCAAGCCCGCCGAGCAGCTGTGCCGCGCGATCGAGCATATCGACCGGACCGTCGAGCGTCGAGAGCGCCTGCGCCAGCACGCGCTCCATGCAGTCTTCCACCGCGTTGAGCGTCACGAGCTCTTGGGGCACCACGGAAGACGTGCGGTTGCGCACACGCGCCACAAACTCAAGCGTCGACAGGTACACATCGCCAAAGGGCGCGTAATCGCCCTGGTAGCCGCCGCAAAGCGCCGGCGCCGCCAGCGCGTATTCGGTTTTGGACAGCGGGCTCAGCGCCATCGCACCCAGCTCGAGCGCCGTGTCCTCCAGCATGAGGCCCAGCGTGCGCGAGCGCAGACGCTCGGCATCACCCGCCGACACGTCGCGATCGAGCACACGCGCCGCATCCGGTGCATCGCGCTCGACGGTGCGAATGTGCAAACGCTCGGCGATGGCGCGGACGGCGGCACAGCGGGCAGCCTCGGCCTCTTCCTGCGCCGGCGTAAAGATACGGTTGCGCCCCAGCACCAGGCCAATCACATTGCGCGGGCCCAGAGCGTCGACGGCAAGCGCCGCCAGCAGGGACGACGGCAAGTCACCCTCGAGTGCCACCACAGCACGCGACGCACCGTGGGCTCGGGCGTTGTCGCGCACGGCGAGCACCAGCGCCTGCCACAGCCACTCCTCGGAACGGAACTCGGGCAGTTCGTGATCTTCCAGGGCATCGAGCATCACGCCGCGCTGAATCTCCTGAACCAGGAGGCTCTCCTCAAAACACGGCGCCTGGGCCACCACGCGACCGCAGTCGTCGAGTACAAACGAACCGCCGGTATACACCGACTCGTCATAGGCACCGACCGGCGCCATGCAGGCGAACCACACGCTGCGCTTGGATGCGATCTTGCGGTAGGCGCCGCTGCGAACGGCGGCAATGGCGGCAGTCTCGCGGTCGGTCATGTCAAACGCGTTGAATTGGAAATACGCAATGAGGTCAACACCGGTCGGCAGCATCTCGAGTTCGCGGTCCAAGTCAAAAATCACGGCGATGCGCACGCCGTCCACGTCGAACACCGGCGGCGCCCAACGTGTGTCGTTGTTCTCGCCACGCTGCAGGGCAATGCTCGAACGCGCCGGCACCACATGACCGTCCTTGAGCATCATGTAGTCGAGCAGCGGCTGGCCCTCAAACGAAACCGCCGCGGGCACGATGCAGATCATGTCAAGCTCCTGGATACGCTCGGCGACACCAGTCAAGCCGGCAAGCATGTCGTGCTCAAAGTCGGCAGCGCCCACCAGGCCACCGGGCATGGCGCCCATAAAGAGCGGAGCCGGAACGCACAGCACGCGCGCCCCGCGCTCGCGGGCCAGACGAGCCTGGTCCTCGATGCGGCCGCAAATGCCCTCAATATCACCCAGGCGCATATCGATCTGTGCAAGCGCGAGCTTCATGGCCCAGCCCTTTCCGTCGTAAACCATCGAAATCGTAGTAAAAGCGCCGGCCGCATAATGCAGCCGGCGCTTGCATGTGCATATGCTAGCTATGATACCCCGAGCGGGGGCGCGCTCCTAGAATGTCGCGGACCACAGCCCGTGCAGGTTGCAGTAGGCATAGACGGTACCGGTCTTGGAGCCGCCCGCGAAAAACGTCGCGGGTTTCATGCCGGGCTCAAGGTAATGGACCTCTAAGCGGCCCTCGGCCTCAAGGGCGATCCATTCAATGTAGTGCTCGGGCAGGCTGGGGTGCTCGACCGAGCCCACGCGCGCACGGATCACGTGACCGTCGCGCTCGCTCTCGACGACGGGCACGTGCTTCTCGTGCGCCGCGTCCTCGGTGTTCGCGGTCAGCTCCGTGCAGCCGGCAGGGGTTGCAACGTCGTTGCCAAGGGCGGCAATGAGCTTGCCGTCGGGGTCCTTAAAGAATTTCGCCATGATGTTCTCCTTTGCTGATGTGCCGATGTTCTCGATGCTTCTTATGCCCAAAGGCAGGCGAACCATCCACGGCATCGCAAATGAACACATAACGAGCGGGGTTAGCGCCCGTCGCCGCCCAGCAGCGCCAGAACATCCTCGCGGGTAAACAGCGCCGACGAGATACCGTCGCCGCCAAGCACACTGTTGACCAGGTCGCGCTTGGACTCCTGCATCTGCATAATGCGCTCCTCGATCGTGTCCTTGGCGATGAGCTTGTACACGGTCACGGTATGTTGCTGGCCAATACGATGCGCGCGGTCGGTCGCCTGGTCCTGTGCGGCCACGTTCCACCACGGGTCGTAGTGGATGACCACGTCGGCAGCCGTCAGGTTAAGGCCCACGCCGCCCGCCTTGAGCGAGATCAAAAAGACCGGAACCTCGCCCGCTTGGAACTGCGCGACCATCTTGGCGCGGCTCTCCTTAGACGAAGCGCCCGTGAGCTTAAGGAAGGCGATGTCCTCCTTGGCCAAGC
>URHQ01000081.1 GCA_900547655.1 uncultured Collinsella sp. | reverse complement strand
CGGGTCCCCGTACTTAGTTTCCCAAATCATTCCGCAGCGCGAAGGCCCCCGTTGCCAACGCTTCGTAGAAGCGAGGCAACGGGGGCCTTCATGCGCGAGGACGTTTTGGAAACTAAGTACGGGGACCCGCCCAAGCCGTCCGGTGGGATCGGAGTACCCTTGCTGTTACTCTGCTTTGCCCACAGAGTTAAGGTTGGTCATGCGGATCTTAACCAGCTCGGTGATCTCGCGCATACCCTCCTTGGCCGGCTTCTTGGGATCGAAGCAGGCGGGGTTCTCGGCCATGTAGGCCATGAAGCCCTTGGTGTAGGCCTGACGCAGCTCGGTGGCGTAGTTAACCTTGCAGATGCCGTTCTTCACAGCCTCGGCAACCTGCTCATCGGGCACACCAGAGGTGCCGTGCAGGACCAGCGGCACGTCGACGGCGTCGCGGATGGCCTTGACCACGGACTGCTCGATGTGTGGATCGCTCGTGTACACACCGTGGCTGGTGCCAACGCCAATAGCGAGAGAGGTGCAGCCGGTGCGCTCGACGAACTCCTTGGCCTCGGCCGGATCGGTGTAGGGGCTCTCGCCCTCAACCTCGGGACCGTCGTCCTCCTTGCCGCCAACCTTACCAAGCTCAGCCTCGACGGGCACGCCCATGGCGCGGCCAGCGTCGGCGACGGACTTGGTCAGAGCGATGTTGTCCTCGAAGGACTCGTGCGAGCCGTCGATCATGACAGAGGTGTAGCCCGTGCGGAAAGCCTGCATGCAGCGGTCATAGCCATCGCCGTGATCGAGGTGCAGAGCGACGGGCACGGAAGCGCGCTCGGCGGCAGCCTTGACCATGCCGTAGAAGTAGTCCAGACCAGCGGTCTTGATGGTGCCCGGGGTGGTCTGCATGATGACGGGGGACTTGGTCTCCTCGGCAGCGGCCAGAACGGCCATAACAAACTCGAGGTTCTCGACGTTGAACGCGCCGACGGCGTAGTGGCCGGCCTGAGCGTCCTTGAGCATCTTTTCGGTGGTAACAAGTGCCATGAGCGTTTGCTCCTCTCCCTCGCCCGCATCTGGACATCGGGCGTAGTTGTTCACAAGGCGTTTTACCTTGCGTTTTACTGCGCTCATTGTATGAAATTCAGCGGCTTTGCACGTGCGAGATATTGAGCCCATGCAGGTCAATACAGTCGTTTTTGAAAAGTAAACGGAAGGAATTTGAGCAGAGTGGACATGTTCGATATTGAATTTTAGGCGTTCAGCGTCTTTCTTTTATAGAAAAGATAAGTAATCGAAAGGTGTTTTCTTACTCAAAAAGAAAATGAACGAAAATAGAGTCAACACAATTCCTGCAAATTTTGCCGAGAATGGAGCAGCTATGGCCCACGCAACAACCCGAGCCTTCGCCGATGAGCGTCGTGCCGCCATCCTGGAAATGCTCGAGCATAATGCCTCGGTGCAGGTAGCAGAAATCGCCCAGACCTTTGGCGTGTCCTCCGTCACCGCCCGCGCCGACCTGGACGCGCTCGCCGAAGCAGGCAAGCTGCGCCGCACGCACGGCGGTGCCGTCTCGCTCCACAAACACCTGACCGTCTCCACGCAGGATCGCCGCATCAATGTCAACGTCGCCGCCAAGCAAGCCATCGCGCAAAGCGCCATCGAGCTCGTCAATGACGGCGACACGCTGCTCGTCGACTCGGGCACCACGGCGCTCGAGTTCGTCCGGCTCCTCGACCAGCGCGACGGCATCACCGTCATCACGGCAGACATTACCATTGCCGATTACATCGACGAGAGCATGCCCTCGGTCGATGTCGTCATGCTGGGCGGGGCGCTGCGCAAAGGCCATCGTTATTTGTACGGACCGCTCACTATGCAGGCGCTCCAAATGGTCCATGCCGATCTGGCCGTCATGTGCCCCGGCGCCTTTGTCTCCAGCTGCGGCTTTACGACCGACTTTCCCCAGATGGCCGAGACCAAAACGGCTATGATCGCCGCGGCCCATCAAAGCGTCGCCCTCATGGACGCCAGCAAGGTCAACGGACGCGGCATGTACCGTTTTGCCGAGCTGACCGATGTCGACACCATCGTGATGGACCGTGACCCCGATCATGCCGTCGCCACCTCAATCGCCGAGGCCACCGACAGCGCACGTCCAGCCCTCATCATCGCCGGCGCTTAAACAAAAACCACCACAAAGGTGCCTGTCCCCTTTGTGGTGGTTTTGATGGTTGAGCGTCAAAAGTGAACGTGTCGCTACTTGGAAAGCTCGTCGGCGAGAGTCTCAATCTGAGCGCGCGAGGCGTCGTTGAGCGAGCCCAGCACGGTCACCTTGTTCTGCGTCAGGGTGATGTCCTTCATGCCCTCGAGCTCCTTGGTCATAACCTTGGCAGCTGCGGGCGCCCAGGAACCGGACTCGACAAGCGCCACGGTGCGGTTCTGGTAGGCATGCTCGGCGAGCGTGTGGATAAAGGTGCTCATGCACGGGAAGATCTCGCCCTGATAGGTGATGGAGGCGAGCACCAGACGGTCGTAGCGGAACGCATCCTCAACGGCCTCGGCCATGTCGTCGCGAGCCAGGTCAAAGACGGAGACCTTCTGGCCGCGAGCCTCGAGCGCAGATGCGAGCTCCTCGACGGCAGCCTTCAGATGGCCATACACGCTCGCATAGGCGATCGTGATGCCCTCGTCCTCGGGCTGATAGCTCGACCAGGTGTTATAGGTGTCGAGGTAGTAGCCCAGGTTCTCGGTCAGCACGGGGCCGTGGAGCGGGCAGATGATCTGAATGTCCAGGTCGGCGGCCTTCTTGAGAACGGCCTGCACGAACTTGCCGAACTTACCGACGATGCCAAAGTAGTAGCGGCGAGCCTCGCAAGCCCAGCCCTCGGGATCCTCGATGTCGTTGGCGCCAAACTTGCCAAAGCCGTCGGCACTAAAGAGCACCTTGTCGGTGGACTCGTAGGAGAAAATCACCTCGGGCCAGTGAACGTTGGGGGCGCCGATAAAGGTCAGGCTGTGGCCGC
Source organism: uncultured Collinsella sp. (assembly GCA_900547655.1). Classification (GTDB taxonomy): domain Bacteria; phylum Actinomycetota; class Coriobacteriia; order Coriobacteriales; family Coriobacteriaceae; genus Collinsella. Next base: position 6,524 of record URHQ01000081.1, on the reverse strand, counting down.
CCAGATCGAGCACGTCGCCCTCTTTGACGACCATCTTGCGCTCGGGGTAGTCGGTGCCAAAGTAGTTGACCATCATGCGGAAGGCACCCATGCTGGCCACAATCTGTGCCTGGGGATAGCGCTCCATAAAGGCAGCGATACCGGCGGAGTGATCGGGCTCCATGTGATGGACGACCAGGTAGTCGGGCGTACGGCCATCGAGCACGGCCTCGAGGTTGCCGAGCCACTCGTCAACAAAACCGCCGTCGACCGAATCGGCGACAGCGATTTTATCGCCCAAGATAACGTAGCTGTTGTATGCCATACCGTTCTCGGACACGTCGTACTGGCCCTCGAACAGGTCAATGTCGTGATCGTCGACACCGATGTAGCGGATATCCTTGGTGATCTCCATCAGGCAAAGCCTCCTAGATAGACAAAAGAACCCGTCTATCATAACACTCGGCTGCATAGCCACGGCTATCCGCCAGCATCCATGCCGATTGTTATTGAAATGCAATAAATCGCTGTTTACCTGCACAAACTATGCGTGCGGTATCGCCGTGCTATGTCGAATAATGAGCTGGCCGGGAATACGGATGGCAACGGTTTTGCCCGCCGTACCCGCCTCGGGAACCGCATGCTCAAACACCTCGCGTCCGCGCTGATGTAGATCGAATCGCACGGTCGTGAGCTCGTTGTGTGCCACAAAATCATCGAGCGAATCGTCGACGCCCACCACGCTCACGTCCTCGGGCACGCGTAGGCCGCTATCACGCAGCGCGGCAATCGCGCCATTTGCCATCTGATCGTTTGCCGCATAGATCGCCGTCATGGTGCGGTCGTGCTCGGCCAGGTACCTGCCGGCCTCGTAGCCGCTGTTGGCAGACCAGTCGCCCTCGAGCGACTCTGCCGGCTCGATGTGTTTACGCTCGAGCGCATCCTGCCAACCGGCGCGACGAAATTGCTCGTCGACCGAGAACGACGGGCCGCCAATATAGCGAATCTGCTCGTGCCCCAGCTCAAACAGGTGATCCATAAGCAATAGCGAGCAGCCGTAATGATCGGAGTCGACCGTGGTCACCCGCGGGTGCGCGTACATGGTAACGATGACCGTGCCAATGCCCGGCAGTGGATCAAACGTCTCAAAATCGGGCGCCATGCGGCTCATGCCGATGATGATGCCGTCCACCGGCAGCGCGGCCATGCGACGCGTGGCCTCGGCAAGCGAAAACTCCTCGGTCTTGGACATCTCGACCAGCGTGATGGCGCAATTATGCTCGCGAGCAGCGCTGGCGATGCCGTCAATCATTGAGAGGTTGCCAAACTTGGTGACATCGTTGACGCACAGGCCGACCGAATGGTAACGGCCGTCACGCAGCGAGCGACCGGCATAACTCGGACGAAAGCCGAGCTCTTGCATAGCGGCCTGCACGCGCTGGCGTGTCTGCTCGTTAACGTTGGGCAAGCCGTTGGCGACGCGCGAAACCGTCTGCTGCGAAACGCCAGCAGCGCGGGCGACGTCGGCCATGGAGACCGGACGCGTACCTGTATCGTTGGACGGGCGCCTTGCCACAGGATCACCTTCACCCTTGCGAGATCTGAATAGCGTGAATGCCGGCCCGGGCAGGAGTTTAGCCCGCGCCGAGGCCCGCTATCGTCGGACGCATGTTAACGTACTCTACTTTTTCAATCCGCATCTCTTCTGCTTTATAAGTCCATACGGCAATACCGTTCACGGCTGAATTTCTACCGATTACCAGATTCTCAAAAAGTGACAAGAGTTGTGTTATGAGTACGTTAACATAGCCCGTAACGTGCGGCATCGTGAACACTTGGTTCATGCCGCTTCAAGTTGTTAACGTACTCATAACGACGCAAAACTTACCCGTACGCGCCAAGGAAAGGACTCCGATGACCACCCCCGACGAAAAGACACTCGCCACGCTCACCAAGCTGTTTGAGGAGGAGTTTGGGCCCATCGGCGATCGCCAGGTGCTCTATGTGCACGCGCCCGGCCGCTCCGAGATCAGTGGCAACCACACCGACCACGAGGGCGGCCACGTCATCGCCGGCTCGCTCGATGTCGCTGTCGACGGCATTGCCGTGGCGACCGACACCAACAAGGTTCGCGTTGCCGACGAGGGCTATCCCACGTTTGAGATCGCGCTCGACACGCTAGACGTTCAGGAGTCCGAGAAGGGCACGTCCGCGAGCCTCGTCCGCGGCATGGCCCACGAAATCGCAGCGCTTGGTGTTGAGCCCCACGGCTTCGACTTCGCCTTCACTTGCTCCGTCCCCTCGGGTGGCGGCCTTTCCAGCTCTGCCGCCGTCGAGGCCGCGTACGGTCGTGCCATGGAGACGCTCTGGGGCGCACCTGCCATCGAGCCCGTCGCACTCGCCCAGATGAGCCAGCGCACCGAGAACAACTATTACGGCAAGCCCTGCGGTCTGATGGACCAGGCCGCTGTGTGCCTGGGCGGCCTTGCCTACATGGACTTTGAGGACCAGGCTCAGCCTAAAACCCAGAAGCTCGAGCTCAATTTTGAGGATCACGGTTATGCGCTCGTGCTCGTTAAGGTTGGCGCCGACCATGTGGCAGCTACCGACGACTACGCCGCCGTTCCGCGCGAGATGCAGGACGTCGCTGCCGAGTTTGGCAAGGCACGCCTGTGCGAGGTAAACGTGGCGGACTTTGACGCCAAGCTCCCCGAGCTGCGCGCCAAGCTGGGCGACCGTGCCTGCCTGCGCGCCGTTCACTACTGGTACGAGAACGGCCTGGTCGATAAGCGCTGGGCGGCCCTGAACGCCGGCGACATTGACCAGTTCCTGGTTCTGACGCGCGAGTCCGGCGCCAGCTCCGCCATGTACCTGCAGAATGTTGTTGCCAAACTGGGTGCCGAGCAGCCTTCCATGTACGCACTTGCTCTTGCCGAGCATGTGCTCGACGGCCGTGGCGCCGTTCGTATTCACGGCGGCGGCTTTGGCGGTACCATCCAGGCCTTCGTGCCGCTCGATCTGGTCGACACCTTCATTGCCAAGATGAACGGCTGGCTGGGCGAGGGCTCTGCCCGTCACTACGCCATCTCTGACAAGGGGGCTTACGCGGCATGGCTGTAATGACTGATGTGCGCGAGGCCGCGCAGGGCCTCATCGAATATGCCATCCACCGATCGATGATCGGACAGGACGATCGCATCTGGGCATACAACACCATTCTGGAGTGCATCGGCTCCACGGGCCCCGCACTCGACATGACCTGGGCGCTCAAGACCGAGAAGATTTCGCTCGTGCACCCCGATACACTCCCCGACTTTGACCTGGAGGGCACGCTTGCCGCGCTTGCCGAGGCCGCCGTTGCCAACGGTGCTGCCGAGGACACGGCATCGGGCCGCGACCGCATCGCCATGCGCATCATGGGCGCGCTCATGCCGAGGCCTTCGGTTGTAAACGAGGAATTCAACGGCCGCATGGGCGTCAACGAGCCCCGCGCCGCGACCGACTGGTTCTACGGCCTGTGCTGCGACGCCGGTTACGTGCGCCGCGCCGCCATCGCGCGCAACATCAAATGGAGCACCCCCACCAACTGGGGCGATCTTGAGATCACCATCAACCTGTCCAAGCCTGAGAAGGACCCGCGCGATATCGCCGCGGCAGGTGCCGCCAAAAACACGGGCGAGAAGTATCCCGCCTGTCAGCTGTGCATCGAGAACGAGGGCTACCCCGGACGCTCCGCCGCGGCCGACGGCGGCGCTCATCCCGCCCGTCAGAACCTACGCGTTATTCCCATTCAGCTCAACGGCGAGCGCTGGGGCTTCCAGTACAGCCCGTATGCGTACTTTAACGAGCACTGCATTGCCATGAGCTCCGAGCATCGTCCGATGCACGTCGACCGCAAGGGTCTGACCTGCCTGCTCGACTTTGTCGACCTGTTCCCGCACTACTTCATTGGCTCCAACGCCGACCTGCCCATCGTGGGCGGCTCGATTCTGTCGCACGACCACTTCCAGGGCGGCGCGCACGAGTTTCCCATGATGCATGCCGCTGAGGTCTCGCAGTTTAGCGTGTCCGGCTTTGACCAGGTCAGCGGTACCGTGTTGCAGTGGCCGCTCTCGGTACTGCGACTGCGCTCGCACGACCGCGCCCAGCTGCTCGACGCCGCCGAGAAGATTATCCTCGCCTGGCGCGAGTGGACCGATGAGTCTGTGGGCGTCATCGCGCACACAGCCGACGGCGTGGCGCACAACACCGTGACGCCCGTCATCCGCCGCGTCGACTCGCGCGGCAATGCCGGCGGCGAAGTCTACGAGGCCTACCTGGCGCTTCGCTGCAACATCACGACCGACGAGCATCCGCTGGGCGTATTCCACCCGCATGCCGAGTATCACCATATTAAAAAGGAGAACATCGGCCTGATCGAGGTCATGGGCCTGGCCATTTTGCCACCGCGCTTGGTTCCCGAGCTCGGGGCTGTCCGCGAGCACTTGCTGGCAGCCAAGGCCGATGCCAGCTACGACCTTGCCGGCGCGCTCGAGAGCGACGACCTTTGCCGCAGCCACGCCGCATGGGCCAAGGACGTCTTTGCCCGCCGCGCCGACGAGCTTACGGCCGACAACGCCATCGATATCCTGCACGAGGAGGTCGGCGTGGTGTTTGGCCACGTGCTCGACAACGCCGGCGTCTTTAAGTGGGACGAAGCCGGCCGCGCCGCCCAGCAGCGCTTTATCGACTCGCTATAGAGCACGGGCCCGAACGTTCAACAGCAGCCCGCACGACATAGCCACCTACACGACAACGGCGCCCGCCGGCAACATCGCCGACGGGTGCCGTTTTATTGGTGTAAGGGTAGCTAATTTGCACCAAAACAAGGAGTGTTCCAAACTGCCGGCAGAGAAGAAGCGCCCCCAGGTTCCGACCTAAACCCTCACATTATTCGATGGAAAAACGTGGTTGTCTCCCACATTATTCGATGGAAAAACGTGGTTTTCTCACACATTTTTCGATGGAAAGACCAAGACGGTCTTATACTAACCATGATCGTTAGGGGGCAGTATGCAGCGACAGCTAATGGACGAACTCATCGCTTGGAAATCTAGGGCAAACCGCAAGCCCCTCCTGCTTAAGGGGGCCCGCCAGACGGGAAAAACCTGGCTTCTCAACGAATTCGCAGGCCAGCAGTATCAAAACGTCATCCGTTTCGACTTTATGCTCGAACCGGGCGTACGTTCGCTGTTCGACGGAAGCCTTGACCCCAAACGCATCATCTCCCAGATAGAGCTCCTGCGCGGCCAGACCATAACGCCGACAGACACGCTCATCATCTTCGACGAAATCCAAGAGGCACCGCGTGGCATCACCTCGCTCAAATACTTCAACGAGCTGGCGCCGGAATACCATATCGTGGCAGCCGGCTCCTATATGGGGCTCGCGCTCCGACGCGAAAACGAGTCGTTCCCCGTCGGCAAGATTGACCAGCTTACCATGCGCCCCATGGGGTTTGTCGAGTTCGTTCGTGCCGTCGATGGCGATCCGCTCGCAGATGCCATCCTTGCCGCAGACATGGACCTGCTGGCAAACGTTTCCGAAAAGCTCGAGCGCCTGCTCAAGGAATACCTCGTTGTCGGTGGCATGCCAGAAGTTGTCTCCGCTTTCGCCGCCTCCCACGATTTCATCGAGGCCCGCAGGCTTCAGCAGCAAATCATCGAAGCTTACGAATCCGATTTTGGCAAGCATGCGCCAGCCCGCATCGTCGAGCGCATGAGGCTGGTTTGGAAATCCCTTCCCGGCCAGCTCGCAAAGGAAAACAAGAAGTTCGTCTACGGTGCGCTCCGTCCCGGGGCGCGCGCACGCGATTTTGAGGAAAGCCTCCAGTGGCTCATGGACTATGGAATCGTTCATAAGGTACCACGTGTTTCCGCCCTAAGAGCACCGCTCACAAGCTACGATGATCTCTCGGGCTTCAAGCTGTTCTGCATCGACACCGGCATCCTCGGAGCACTCTCCGGCCTCTCGCCGGCCATTGTTCTGAACGGGCCCGCTGTTTTTACGGAGTTCAAAGGCTCGCTGACCGAGCAATACGTCGCACAGGAGCTTTTGCTCCAAGGCAAAACTCCCGCGTATTGGTCATCCTCCTCCGGCAATGCAGAGACTGACTTTGCCATCGACCATGCGGGGACCGTGCTTCCGCTCGAGGTCAAGGCGGCAGAGAATCTCAAAGCAAAGAGCCTGAGGATTGCCTGCGAGAAGTTCAAGCTCGAGCGCTGCGTGAGAACATCGTTAGCGGCATATAGAGACGAGGGCACGCTCGTCAACATTCCGCTCTGGGAGATTGGGCAAATCGACAAGCTGGCATAGGCGCTGTGGAGGGGGTGCCCCGTAAGGAATGTCCCAAACTGCCGGCAGAAAAGGAACGTCCCCATCTGCCGCAGTCATTTAAGAACGTCCCCAATGACCACGCCGATGTTTTGGCCACGACAGCGAAAGCCCGCCAAAGCGAGCAAGGTGCCTTGAAGCGAGGCGGCATTGACCTTCTGGTCATGCCGCCG
>URHQ01000080.1 GCA_900547655.1 uncultured Collinsella sp. | reverse complement strand
CGGCCCTGCCGGGGCGCGAGGCGTAGGGACTACCCACACGAACTCACGAAGGCTCAAATAAACCTGTCCCTTTTTGGCAGGTTGTTAGCTGTGGCGGTACTCGGCGATAATGAAGTCGATATCGGTTTGGAGCGTGTCCAAGTTTGCCAGGCGCTCTTTGTCGGCAGGGCGCGTGCGGTAGTAGTACGGCGTCATCTGGAACACCGCCTCGATATCGGCCTGGATCTGAAGCGTAATATTCGCAGACACCCGCTGCGTTCCGACTAACTCGAGCTCGGTGGTCTTCGGCAGCTTCTCATCGTTAAGGTACGGCGTGTCGTAGAGCACCTCTTTGAGCCCAAAGAGATGACGAGCACCCGGTACCACGGTATAGAGTGAGCCCTCTGGCGCCAGCACGCGGGCAAACTCACGCTCGTTAAAGGGAGCAAAGAGCTCGGTCACCATATTGAAGGCGCCATCGGCCACGGGGATATCCTTCATGTTGGCCACGAAGTGGGTCGCATCGCCGCGCTTGGCGGCAAGGCGTACCATCTCCTTGCCCAGGTCGAAACCGTAAGCATCCACGCCCGGCACCGCGCCCATGGCGCTGGTGTAGTAGCCCTCACCGCAGCAAATATCGAGCAGCGACATGGGACCGCTCGTAGATGCAGCACGCTCAGACACCTGCTTGCGCACCAGCTCGACCATCGCATCGCGCAACGGCGCATAGTAACCGCGGTTCAGAAAGTCGCGACGGCTGCGTGCCTGCGACTTGGGATCGCCCATGGAGTCACCGCTCTTGGACGAGCGCAGTAGGTACAGATAGCCCTCGCGCGCACGGTCAAACCGGTGTCCACCCGCGCATGCAGCACCGCGCTCGTTATCCACCAGTGGCTCATGGCAAACGGGACACAACAACATGGCAACTCCTTAGCGCGAACAACACAACGTCCACCATTGTCGCACGCCTTCCCCACCTAGTCATTGGGGACGTTCTTGAATGACTAGTTAGAAGAGATAAGGAGTGTCCCCAGCTGCCGGCAGAAAAGGAACGTCCCTAAGTGCCGACTGGTTGCATTAGGAGTATCATCATCTGCGCAAATAAGCACGAAAGAGCATATTAGAGATTGAGAGCATATGACTGACACCGTATCTAAGCACATTGACATGACCACCGGCTCGCTGTGGCGCAATATCCCCCTGTTCGCCTTCCCCGTGGCCGCCACGAGCATCTTGGAGCAGCTGTCGAACCTCATCGCCACGGTCATCATCGGTAATTTCTCGGGCGACCAGGGAACCCTCGCCATGGCGGCGGTCGGCTCCAATGTTCCGCTTACCAGTCTTATGCTCAACCTGTTTATTGGCATGTCGCTTGGCTCCAACGTGGTCATCGCCAACGCTATCGGCCGCAACGATCAGAACATGGTCAAACGCGCCGTCCATACCTCGATTTTAATGGCGCTCGTGGGCTTTGTCGTCATCGCCCTGGGCGAGGTCTTTGCCGAGCCCATGCTCGCCGCGCTCAACGTTCCCGCCGAGACCATGCCGCTCGCTTCACTCTACCTACGTGTCTTTTTGCTCAGCATGCCCTCGATTTTGCTCTACAACTTTGAGGCCGCGATTTTCCGCTCCGTCGGCATCACCCGCATGCCGCTGCAGGCGCTTGCCGTGTCCACCGTCCTCAACATTGGCCTGGACCTCATCTTTGTCCCCGTACTCCACTGGGGCGTCGCGGGCGTCGCCATCGCCACCGCCATCGCCTACACCGTCAGCGCCGCTACGCTCTTTATTCGCCTGCTCAAGACCGACTCCGTCGTCCGCGTCACCCCGCGCGACCTGGCTATCGACCCCGTCGCCCTCAAGCGCATCGTTAAGATCGGCCTGCCCGCCGGCATCCAAAGCGCTGTCTTTGCCGTCGCCAACATCATCATCCAGTCCGCCATCAACAGCCTGGGCACCGAGGTCATGGCGGCATCGAGCGCCGCCATGAGCCTGGAGTACGTGTGCTACAACCTGCTCAACAGCTTTAGTCAGGCTTGCACCACCTTTGTGGGACAAAACCACGGTGCCCGCCAGATCGACCGTTGCACCAAGACGCTCAAGGTCTGCCTAGTCGAAGGCGGTATCGTCGCGCTCACCACGATTATCGTTATTGTTGGCCTGGGGCGCGAGATCTTGTCGCTGTTCAACAGCGATCCCAACATCGTCTCGATCGGCTATATCCGCGTATGTTCGATCTTCCCGGCGTACGCCTTTAGCATGTTCTACGAAAACATGTCGGGCTACCTGCGCGGCTTTGGTATCTCGCTCACGCCCGCCCTCATCACCATGATCTGCGTCTGCGGCATCCGCTTCTATTGGGTGTTCTGCGTGTTCCCGCACTTCCGCACCTTTGCGAACATCATGATGGTCTACCCCATCAGCCTGGGCACCACGGCGTTCTTTATGGTCGTGGCGGTGCTACTCTGCCACCCGGCACGCACCTATCGCGCCACCCAAGCCAAAGCGACGGCCCGCTAAACACCACACTCAACGCCACGCCAGTCATTAATTGACAATATGCGAGCTCATATAGTCGATAAAGCGCCTCGTGGCGATAGGCATGGTGTCCCAGCTGCGCCAGGCGGCCACCACGTCGCGCGAGGGGGCATGCACGATGGGACGTACGCGAATATCGGCTCGCATGCCCTCCACAGTACGACGGTAGAGCATACTCACGCCTAGGCCCTCCTCCACCATCGCCATGATGGTGTAGTCGTCGGTGACCTCGCTCGTCACGTGCGGCGACAGGCCATGCGCCGCGAATGCATCGAGCACCAGACTCTGTTCGCCCTCATCCAGCAGCACAAACGGCTCGGACGCCAGGTCGGCGAGCGTCACCTTTTCCTTTGCCGTCAGCGGATGCGCGGCCGGCAACAATGCCACCAACTCGTCGTGATAGACCACGCGCTTCTCGAGCCCAGCGGTAAATCCGCGCGCCGTAAAACAAAAGTCAACCACGCCATCGTGCACCCACTGGGCGTTGCGCGTGTAATCGCCCTGCTTGAGGGTAAAGTGCACGCCAGGGTGCAGCGCACCAAAGTCGCGGATCACGCGCGGCAACACAGTACGGCTCACGTTGGTAAACGTCGCAATGCGAATATCAGTCGACGAAAGCCCCAGCAGTTCCTGGCGCTTGCCCTCGAGCTCAGCCTCGGCAGTCACAATCTGTCGCAAATACGGCAGGTACTGTTTGCCATCGCGCGTAAGCGACACACCCTGCTTACCGCGCTCGATAAGCGTGGTGCCCAGCTCGCGCTCGAGCGCCTTGACGGCCTGGCTCACCGCGCTTTGCGTATAGCCCAGCTCGTCCGCCGCGCCCTTAAGACTGCCGCGATCGACCACCATACAAACAATCTGATACCGCGATGCCATCGTGCCTCCACATCAATGAAGCCGTAAAACGTTTTGCCAGGGCTTTTTCTGCCTACATTAGCATTTCTTAATCATAATGAAGATACATTCGCTTTACTACATCCAAATCTGGGAGCAGAATCCTTTTTGCGAAACCGTTCTGTAACAAAAGGAGTCCCATGGATCGCAAAAAAGCAATCGCGCTCTCATTTTCCGTTCCCGTCGCATGGGGCTTTTCGTATCCCCTCATGAAGATCGGCATGGACAGCATGAACGCCACGAGCATCGTCGCGCTACGTTGCATCATCGCCTTTGTGGTCTGCCTGCTGCTCTTCCACAAGCGCGCTTTCCGCATCAACCGCGACCTTATGGTCCGTGCCGCCATCATCGGCGCCATTATGGCAACCGAGCTCACCTGCATGTGCCTGGGCTCCAGCCTCACCTCTGCCTCCACTGCCGGCTTTTTGCAGAGCCTGACGGTCGTGATCGTACCGTTTGCCAACGCCGCCCTGCTGCGTCGCGCCCCCGAGCGCAAAGTGCTCGTCGGCACCGCCATCGTCACCTGCGGCATGCTGCTGCTCTCGGGCGCCGACTTTACCAGCCTGAACCCGGGCGCGATCATCATGCTGCTCTCCGCCTTTGTCTACGCCGGACACATCATTGTGGCGAAGCGCTTTGTCGAAGATGTCGACCCGCTGGCTCTGGGCGTTTGGCAGCTGGGCTTTGGCGGCTTGTTCTCGGGCATCGCCGCATTCACCTTTGGCGGCTTCACGCTTCCCGGCACGCCGGGCGAGGTCGTAGTCGTCGTCGCGCTCGCACTCATCTGCTCTGCCTACGGCTTTATCACCCAGACGCTCGTGCAGCCCCACGTGCCTGCCGAGACCACCGGCTTTGCCTTCTCGCTCGAGCCGGTCTGCTCCGCCGTCTTTTCGTTCTTCCTAGTCGGTGAGGTCCTGAGCCCCATCGCCTTCCTGGGTGCAGCTCTCATCCTCACCGGCGTCATGGCGGCAACCGTCGAGCTTCCGCGCCTCCGCGCACATGGACAGGCTCGCATGGCAGGAGCGCCCGAGCACGTCTCGTAGACCCCACTCTTCATACAGCCGCGGCATAAAGGCAACCGGTGCGCCTTTACAATAGATGTCAACAGAGCATCTGACGTAAAGGAGCCCCATGGACACCGCGACCCGCGACCGCAACATAGCGACTTGGTTAGGCGATGCGCCGCAGCCGGTACGTGACACTACGAACCAGCTGCTCGAGCGCATCGCCCTTTTGCGTACCGAGCAAACCATCTACCCGGCACAAGACGACATCCTCAATGCCCTCGCCTACACGCCGGCCGACCAGGTCAAGGTTGTCATCTTGGGTCAAGACCCCTATCACGGACCCTACCAGGCAATGGGACTGTCGTTCTCGGTCCCCGCGACGCAAACCAAGTTGCCGCCGAGCCTGCGCAACATTTACAAGGAACTCAAAGCCGATCTGGGTTGTCCCATTCCCGCCACGGGAGACCTAACCCCATGGGCACAACAGGGCGTCCTGCTCCTCAACACTACGCTCACCGTGCGCGAACATGCCGCGAACTCTCACGCTAAGCTGGGCTGGAGCACGCTCACCGACTACGTTATCGAGCGCTGCTGTCAGCTGCCCCAACCGGTAGTCTTTTTGGCATGGGGTCGCTTTGCCCAGCAGATGGTCGAAGGTAAGCTCGTCGCAACCGGTGCGGGCAAGGCAACCGACAAGTTCTGCCTGGCCTCCACGCACCCCTCGCCGCTTTCGGCCAACCGTGCCACGGCAGAACTCCCCGCCTTTATGGGGTCGCGTCCCTTCTCGGCGGCCAATCGGCTACTCGAACAGCACGGCTCGACCCCCGTCAACTGGACTTGCCTCGGCTAAAATCGATACATCAAAAACGCGCCCGACGGCAATCTTGCTATCGGGCGCGTTTTCTACTCGGGCCAGATAAACTGGGTGCGGCCGGCCTCGCCACCGTCAATGAGCAGGCTCTGTCCGGTCATAAACCGGTTGGTCACGCCCACAAAGTAGATCCACTCGGCGATCTCTTGGGCGGTGGCCCAACGTTTAAGCGGCGTGAGCTCCATAATCTGATTCCACAGGTGCTCGTCTTCCATCACGCAACGGTTGAGCGGCGTGATAACGCCGCCCGGGTCCACACTGTTGGCGATGGCCTGCGGTGCCAGGCGGTTTGCAAGGTTCTTGGTGTAGGCGATAACGCCGCCCTTGCTGGCGGCATAGGCGGGAAACTCCGACCCCGTATGCCCACTCGCCGACCCCACATTGACCACGGATTTGATGGCGGGCGCCGGCTTGGCGACAAGCCCCTCCCCCACAAAAGCGTAGCGCTCGGTCACGTTGATGGTGCCACACAGGTTGGCGGCGATATCGTCGGCCGAATCCTGCGTACCGGCAACGTTCACGATCACTTGGGGTTCAAGGTCGCCTGGAAACGAGTCAGGCTCGCGTACATCAACGATCAGATGACGGTAGTGCTCGTGTTCGATCGCCGCCGGCAAAAGATCAAAACCCACGACCTCGTGGCCCTCGTCCAAAAAGCGCTGCACGCACGCGGCTCCGATACCGCCCGAAGTGCCCGTGATCAAAGCCCGCATACTTGCTCCTTAGGCGGTTGCGTGGCGCTCGAGGTACTCGGAGCCCACATTCTCGCGCTCCCAGCCGCGCACGACCTTGTAGCCCACGGGGCTCAGGAAGACCTCGCACAGCAGCTCGGCAACAGCGCCCGTCAGCGAGCACATGAGGACTTGCACCCAGGTCCAGCCGAAGAACGTGTGGCTCACCACAATGGCAAAGACCAGATTGTCGATAAACTGGCCAACACCCGTGGACACATAGGAGCGGAAGGCAAAGCTCGCAAAGTTATTCTTTTTGAGCATACGGCCGAGCGACTGGTTGAGCGTGGAGTTAACCACGGCAGAAACGAGCATTGCCAGCGAAGAGCCAAGCACCACGTACCAGGTGCCGCCGATAGTGGCGTTAAGGGCAGTGTTGACCTCGATCATGCCCGTGTCGTAGTAGGCGCCCCACATGCCGGGCGTGAGCGAGCATGCCCAAAAGCACAGGCTCACGGCCAAGTTGACCAGCAGCGCGAGGATAGAGATTTTGATGGATGCCTTGGCGCCAAAGCGCTTGCAGATCATGTCCTGGCACAAAAACGAAACCCAGCTCACCACAAAGCCGCAGTCGAGTGCCAGATACGGCAGGCTGATGAGCTCTTTGTTGGCCAGCAGGTTCATCATGATGACGCTCACGAAAAACAGCGAAACCGTTGCCGCGGGAATGCTCCGCAACAGGACCTTGTAGTCCTCCATGACCTTCTTGATCATTATGTACTCCTTTGGTTTTAGGTTTAACGAGCAGGATATCGGACCCGAACTGCTCGGACGCCCCGGTCTTGAGACGACGGTGGGTATAATAGCCGCTCACACGGCATAAGGCAAGCAAACGGCGCGGCAGCCCCGCAGGACCACCGCGCCGATACGTTAAAAGGCTACGTTGCCAAACTCCGACAGGATCAGGTCGGGGTTGTGGTCGGTTGCCCAATCCACGTTCCACGGGCTCGTGAACAGCAGCAGCTTACCGCCGCGCATGTCCTCGACGCGCAGCGTGTCGCGCGTGAGCGAAAGGCCCGGGATATCAATAGTGTCGGGGTCGTTCTGGATCCAGCGGATGTCCGTATAGGGCAGCGGCTGGCGACGAACCTCAACACGGTACTCGGCCTTGAGGCGGCGCTCGAGTACCTCAAACTGCAGCACGCCGACCACGCCCACGATGACGCTCTCCATGCCGGCACCCAGCTCGCGGAAGATCTGGATGGCACCCTCCTGGGCAAGCTCCTCCATGCCCTTGACGAACTGCTTGCGCTTGAGCGTATCGACCTGCGTAATACGAGCGAACATCTCGGGGGCAAACGTCGGGATCTGCGGATACTGCACGTGGCGCTTGCCGGAGCACACGGTGTCGCCGATGCTAAAGATACCCGGGTCGAACAGGCCCACGATATCGCCCGCGTACGCCTCGTCAACAATCGCGCGGTCATCGGCCATCATCGAGGTGCCCGTGGCCAGCTTGAGTTTACGGTTGCCCTGCATGTGGAAGGCATCCATGCCACGCTCGAACTTGCCCGAGCAAATGCGCACAAAGGCGATGCGGTCTCGGTGGTTCTTGTCCATATTGGCCTGGATCTTAAACACAAAGCCGCTAAAGTCGTCACGGCAGGGATCGACCGGCTCGCTGGTGAGCGTATCGGTATAGGCACGCGGCGTCGGGGCCAGACGCAGGAACTCCTTGAGGAAGGGCTCCACGCCAAAGTTGGTGAGCGCCGAGCCAAAGAACGCCGGGCTCAGCTTGCCGCAGGCCACGGCATCCAAATCGAGCTCGTCGCCGGCGCCATCGAGCAGCTCGATGTCGTCCATCAGGTTCTTATGGTTCTCCTCGCCAATAAGCTCATCCATGGAAGGATCGCCCAACTCGGCCTCGACCTCGGCGACCTTCTTGGTGGCGTTGGCGTGACCGTCGCCCTCGAAGGCGATAACGCGACGGGTCTGACGATCGAACACACCGCGGAAATTGCGGCCGCTGCCGATCGGCCAGTTCATGGGATACGTATTGATACCCAGGACGTTCTCGATCTCTTCCATGAGCTCAAACGGATCACGAGCCTCGTGGTCGAGCTTGTTCACAAAGGTGAAGATGGGAATGTGACGCAGCGTACAAACCTTAAAGAGCTTTTTGGTCTGGGCCTCGACGCCCTTGGCGCCGTCGATGACCATGACTGCGGCGTCGGCGGCCATAAGGGTACGGTAGGTATCCTCCGAGAAGTCCTGGTGGCCGGGGGTATCGAGGATGTTAACGCAGGCGCCGTTGTAGGTAAACTGCAGCACCGAGGAGGTGACGGAGATGCCGCGCTCCTTCTCGATGTCCATCCAGTCCGAGACGGCATGCTTGGCCGAGCTCTTGCCCTTGACCGAGCCGGCGGTCTGGATACTGCCGGTATAGAGCAGCAGCTTCTCGGTAAGCGTGGTCTTACCGGCGTCCGGGTGGCTGATGATCGCGAATGTGCGGCGCGACGAGATTTCATCCGACAGGCTTGCCATGCGGATCCTTTCTTGCATTGAGTGCATTACGTCGTTGTAACCGCATTATTGTAGCCGCGAAATCCCGCTCTAGGGCGCCTATCAGGACAAATTCATCAGTTGGGACTTGGATAGCCGGCCCAATCCGTATTTGCCTCTTGCATAACTGTGCATAGTGTATATATACTGTGCTTACCGGTTATATACACGTGTAGCCCAACAGCTAAGGAGCCGCTGTGGACATCATCCTATCCAATTCGAGCGATAAGCCCATCTACGAGCAAATAGCCTCGCAGGTCAAGGCTCAGATCCTTTCGGGCGCACTCACTGCAGGAGCCAAACTCCCCAGCATCCGTGCACTCGCGAGCGATCTTGGCGTGAGCGTCATCACCACCAAGCGCGCCTACGCCGACCTGGAGCAGCTCGGGTTTATCTGCACCGTGCAGGGCAAGGGCTGTTTTGTCGCCGAGGGCAACCAGGAGCTTTTGCGCGAAAACCAGCTCTGTCATATCGAAGAGCTGCTTGCGAAAGCGGCAAGCCAAGCCGAAGCCTTGGGCGTCACGCGCGACAAACTGCACGAGATGCTCGACCTGGTAGCCCCCGAAACCATGCAGTAGCCATCTGCAAGAAAGGCTATACCATGCAAAACTTGCTTGAACTCAAAGGCATCTCACGCACTGTAAGCGACCGCTTTTCGCTGCGCGACGTCACGCTTGCCGTGGAGCCTGGCCAGATCGTCGGCTTTGTTGGTGCCAACGGTGCTGGTAAAACAACGACGATTCGAGCTGCTCTCGGGCTTATAAAGCTCGATGCCGGCGAAGTGCACCTGTTTGGGCAGCGCTGTGGCGCCGACGCGCCCGATGAGTCGCAACGCCATCTACGCTCCCGCGTCGGTCTTGTCCTGGACACGTGCCCCTTCCCCTCCACGCTCAAGGTGGGCCAGATCGAGGCGCTCGTAGGCCCGGCGTACCCCACGTGGGACCGCGAAACGTTCGCCGGATTCATCAACCGATTTGGCCTCGATCCCAAGACAAAGGTCAAGGACCTCTCCCGCGGCATGGGTATGAAGCTGCAGCTCGCCTGCGCGCTCAGCCACAATGCCAAGCTGCTCGCTTTGGACGAAGCCACCGCGGGCCTCGATCCCATGGCACGCGAGGAACTGCTCGATGAGCTGCTCGCCTTTGTCGCCGACGGCCAGCGCAGCGTGCTGCTCTCGAGCCACATTACGTCTGATCTCGATCGTGCTGCCGACCGCGTCATCTGCATCGATAACGGCTCGATTGTGTTTGACCTGCCACGCGAGGACATTACCGACCGCGCCGGCATCGCCCACTGCACCCAGGCACAGGCCGCCGAGCTCATGGCTTGCGTCGAAGGCACCCGCGCCGCCCGCCACGCCTACAGCGTGGACGTGCTCGTGCCCTGTCTCTTATACACATCTCCGAGCCCACGAGACCGG
>URHQ01000079.1 GCA_900547655.1 uncultured Collinsella sp. | reverse complement strand
CAGAAGGCCGCCGACGCCACGGTCGCCGACGACCTGTACTGGCGCCTCTCTGCCATGGTCCCGGCAGGCCTTGCCGCCTACGACACCTATACGGTGCGGTTCGTCGACACCATGAGCGCGGGGCTCGACCCCTCCAAGGTGGCCGCGAGCATGCGCGTGTACGTGGCGGCGGGCGCGGACGGCGGCTTCGACGCCGTCTCGACCGGCAAGGGCGGGCGCGCCGGCACCGAGCCCGCGAAGGGCTGGACCGACATCACGGCCCAGTGCAGGGTCTCGGTCGACGATAAGACCTTCATCGCGCACACCGGCGACCTGATCGCCGCGCTCGGCGGGACCGACGCCTTCACCGCGGGCGCCCGCGTGGTCGCCGTGTACAATGCGCCGCTCAACAGCGCGTGCAACCACGGCATCGCGAAGGGCAACCCCAACGAGGTCTACCTGCGCTACCCGCGCTCTCCCTTTGCCGACCAGTCCGGCGACGCCGGCTTCACCCGCACGCCGAGCGACGATGCGTGCGCCTACACCTGGGATCTCGCGCTCACCAAGCGCGGCAGCGACGGCGACAAGCCGCTTGCCGGGGCGGTCCTGAGCATCGCCGACGACCGCGGTCGCACACTGGCGACCGACGGCACGTGGGATGCGGAGGGCAAGGCCACCGTCACCACGGGCGAGGACGGCCGCGTGACCGTCTCGGGCGTGGACTCGGGCAAGCTGGAGGTCCGCGAGCTCAAGGCGCCCAAGGGCTACACCGCCTTTGAGGGCACGCGCTCCGTGACGGTCAAGGCCGAGGGCCTGGACGTCGACCAGGTGGCCGCCGCCAAGCCCAAGCTCACCATCACGGCCGAGTCGCCTCTGCGCGCCGACAGCGCGGACGGGTCGACGGGCAGCTTGGAGGCGTCGCTCATCAACACGCCCACCGGCACACCCCCTAGCATTACCACCGGAGGCTTTATGCCCTCGACTGGCGATATGGCAATGTACGCCGCGGCCGCCGCAGCGGTCGCCGGAGCCGCGCTCATCGTGGTCGCGCTCCTGGTCAAGCGGGGAGGTGGCAGCCATAAAGAGTAGCTGGCAGCCCCACAGAGAGCGGGGCGAGACGTAGCGAAGTAGATGCTAAGACACAGACAGACAGATTTAGATCAAATGGAATTCGAGCAGAAAGCAGAGGAAAAGAAGATGAGCATGAGCAAGAACATCGCACGCCTGGCAGTGACAGCAGGCCTCACCGCAGCCCTGAGCTTCGGCGGCGTCATGGCCCCGGTGACCATGGCGTTTGCTGATGATCCGGTGACGGCTCCGGCAAATGGCATCATCATCGAGCAGAGCGAGAACAACAAGGGCACCGCTAAGACGCGTTTCGTTCCGTACCAAATCTTCAAGGCAAAAGTTCACGACGGCGAAAATGGTAAAGTCACATCTGATGTTGATTGGGCTGATACCATAACGCAAACTACCAAGGACCAGATTATTGCTGATATCCGTAGCGATGCTAGTAATGGTAAGAAGCTTTCCGGAACTCCTTCTGCTCAGGACGTTGCTGATTGGTTGGGCACCTATGTGTCCGAAAGCGGCAGGGAACTCGTTGTTAAGAACGGAGACTTGCTTAATAAAATAGCCGCCATTGTAAAGAAAAATGAGCAGCCGTCAGGTACGGCGTTCAATGCTGGTGATTCTTTTACGCCTGAGAGCGCTGGCTACTATCTCTTCCTGACAGATGATAACTCCATCGGTACGAATAAAGACTATTCCAACAAGAAACAGACGGGCACCTCGCCGATTTTCGCCGTCGTAGGTGGTACTGGAGTAACCGTGACCGAGAAGACTGGCATTCCCACGGTTACGAAGAAGGTCAAGGATGACAAGCTCCGCAGCGACTGGGCTGACAAGGGCGACTCCCAGATGGATCAGCCCGTGTACTACCAGCTGACCGGTACTGTGGCTGCGAACATCGATACGTTCAACACCTACTACTATGAGTTCCACGACGAGCTCTCCGCTGGTCTGACCGCGGATGAGAAATCTATTACCGTTAAGATTGATGACGAAACCGTGACGGCGGTCAACAACTACACCGCGAGTGTCACGAATACTACGGACGAGTCCGGGGCTGTAACTGGGCAGGTGCTGACTGTTTCCTTTACGGATCTTAAGGCTGCTGCTCGGTCCGTGGGCAAGACGCTTACCAAGGATTCCCATGTCGTCGTCACCTACACCGCCAAGCTTGACCACGAGAAGGCGAAGAATGTCGTGGTTGGCGGCGAGGGTAATCCCAACAGCGTCAAGCTCATCTACTTCAACAATCCCATGAGCAACGGCAAGGGCGAGTCCGTGCCCGATACCGTCCGTGACTACACTTACGCGCTCAAGCTCGTTAAGGAAGACTCTGCTAACGAGGCCACCAAGCTCGAGGGCGTAAAGTTCACCATCCAGGCCACGGGTGCCGACGAGGGCGCTGGCACTCAGTATGTCCAGGAGAACGGTTCCCTCGGCAAAGATCCCTGGAATTTCACGACCGATGGAAACGGCGAGATTAATATCAAGGGCCTTGATGCTGGTACCTACACGGTCAAGGAGACCGACACCCTTGGAGGCTACAACACGCTGGGCGCCTTCACCTTCACCATTAAAGCCGATGGCCTTAATCAAGACGAGGGAAATAATACCCTGACGGTTACTGCGTCCAAGGAAGGCCCCGAACTTGTCGTTGCTCCGACCTTTGATCATGGCACCGTCACCCTCACCGTCAAGAACAAGAAGGGCTCCAACCTCCCCCTCACCGGTCTCAACGGCGTGACCTTCACTTGGATCGCTGGTGGCGCGGTGCTGTGCATCGGCGTGGCGCACCTCATCCGCAGCCGCAAGCAGGCTGAGGAGTCCGAGCAGGAGTAACGCTCACTCACCCATCTCTTTGGCAGGTGGGATGTGATGGCCATGAGACTTGCGGACACTTTTCTCGTCCACCCACGTTCTTGCTTTGCCATTCTCTTTTCGGGGCAGGCTCCGCACTAGAGTCTGCCCCGTTCTTTTTGGGATAACGCAGCCAGCCTCCACCGTCCGATGCGGGTACGTTCGTCATCGCGTTTCTTGACTCGTATGAGGTTCGGATTAAGGTCCGTAGGCGCACGCGCGGTGCGGACGGTGGACGGCATTTGCGTCGAAAGCGCAAATAAGTATGCCCGGGGGTCGGATCCCGGGCATTTAACAAAAGCTGAAAACTAGGCCGCCCGCGCTCTCGTACACTTACGCGGGGTGCGTCGTTTTCTATTGACATTGTATCCCGAATCGCCCAGCCGATTCGGGACATTTTGAAAACTCAAATGCGGGCTCAGGCACGAACGGAATCTCTTTAATTCCGAAAATTATGTATAATTCCAATATAATCTGGAATCAAACGAAAACGATGGAAATGAACGAAGCGCTAATCTACTTACAAGAAGCACTAGGCCTCTCCGCCAAGACCAAAACTTGGCCTGGATTCGCACGTTTGCCGCTGCATCTGCGGGCGATTGAGGTCCGCGCTGTTGACGCAAACGGTTTTTCGTTTTTGCTTGCAAGTTTGCCTACTGGCGTCGGGCTTCCCGAGGCCAAGAGGGTCTATAGTCAGCTAGCCTTGCGCGCGGAGACTCCTGTTGTCGTTTCGTTTCCTGATGCCGATGCACGTCAGCGCAAAGCATTGGTCTCACAAGGGATTCCCTTTGTCTGCCCCGGTAGACAGGCTTTTCTTCCATTTATGGGTACAGCCT
Organism: uncultured Collinsella sp.; assembly: GCA_900547655.1. Classification (GTDB taxonomy): domain Bacteria; phylum Actinomycetota; class Coriobacteriia; order Coriobacteriales; family Coriobacteriaceae; genus Collinsella. The sequence continues at coordinate 6,372 of URHQ01000079.1, read as the reverse complement.
GCACGGAGAGGGGCGGTGCCCGGTTTCGCAATCACGCGACCAAGATGTCGCCTAACGCGCAGGCCGCCGCAATCTGGGGAGCAACCCAGGAGCCATATCGTCCCTATGACGTTTGTCGTGCGCTTGGGATCTCGGCAAGCCGTGCGAGTGAGGCCATAACCGAGCTTGTCGACAGGGGGCTCGCGAGGCGCGAGCGTCGCGAGCGACGTGTCGTCGTGTTCCCTGTTGCCGTTGATCTTCTGCTCAGTGAGCACATGTCAGAGCTCTCCTCGCCTGTCTCGAAGGTCTTTTTTGCAAGGAAGACGCCGAAGATCGACTATCTTGTTGACGCCGGGGAGACGGCGCTCGCCGCGCGTTCGATGCTCGCTGCGCCGGGTATGGAACAAAAGGCCGTCTTAAGAAGTGCATGGCGTCAACTGAGCGACCTCGAAGTCGCAGACGGGGAGTTGCCGGATAACGAAACGGCAATGATCCAAGTGTGGCGCTATGTGCCCGTGTTTGCCGACTCCTCCCGCGTCGACGACATTTCGCTTGCGCTATCTTTGGCGGCAATCGACGATGAGCGAATTCAGCTCGAAGTCGATCGCATGTTTGGAAAGGAATATCCATGGCAAGAAGCGCTGTAGAAGGCCTCCAGGAATTTCAGCAGCATATGCAAGAAGCTGCAGGATCGTATGCCCTTATCGGCGGCACGGCATGCGACATTCTGCTCGCGGAGGCGGGGCTTTCGTTCAGGGCGACTCACGATTTTGATGTGGTAATTGTCGCCGATGACCGGTTGCCTCAGACGGCAGAAGCCATATGGACTTTGGTGCGTGATGGCGGTTACCGCTGCGGCTGGGGCGAAGGCAAAGGCTCATGTTTTTATCGGTTTACAGAGCCTAAGAGGCCGGGTTACCCCCATATGATCGAACTCTTCGCGAAGTGCCCCGACTTTCTAAAGGGTCGTGAGGGGATTGATGTGGCGCCAATTCACGTTGATGAAAACATAAGCAGTCTGTCGGCAATTTTGTTGGACGATGCTTACTACAGCTTGTTCCTTCAGGGAATTCGGACCGTAGGCGGCGTTTCGGTCCTGGGTACGGAATACATTGTCCCGTTCAAAGCGAAGGCGTATCTCGACCTAAAAGCTAGAAGGGAAGCGGGGGAGAACGTTGATTCGAGGAAGGTAAAAAAGCATAAACGCGATGCGCTGAGGCTTGCTCAGCTGCTCGGCGAGTCGGAAGGTGTCGACCTGGGCGGTGAACTGAAGGACGATATGCTTGCGTTTGTCAAAGATTGTGAGGTGGGCGACGTCAATCTGAAACAGATTGGGGTTGCGGGCGCAACGATGGCGCAGTTGCTCGAGACGATGAAAGCAACATATGGCTTGATTGGTTGAGTGGGGTTACGTGGCCCGGACGGTGCAGCCAAGCTGCGTTGTCCGGCTCAGGAGCTCGCTAATCGGCTATTATTTGTTTAGACAACTTGAGTTGTAGAGGAGTGACCGGTGATGGTGCAGGGCGCCAAACATATGAAGAGTAATAACGCCGCGGCCAACGGCGGCTCAAGTCCTCAGCCCAAACCTCAACCAAAGCCTAAGCGCCGTCGCAAGCGACTGCCGCGCTGGGCCGACCGGCTCATCACCATCGTCATCATCCTTATTGGCGTGGGCCTTATGACCTGGCCGTGGATATTGGACCGGCTCGAGGCCTCGGGCGTGTTCAACCAGATCAGCACCGTGTCCAGCACCGTGGACGCGCTGTCTGCCGAGGAGCGCGAGCGCATCCTGCTCCAGGCGCGCTCCTTTAACGAGCAACTGGCGGGCGAGGCCACCGAGCTTCCCGCCGACCAGATCGAGCCCTACGCTCAGCAGCTCATCTTTGACCGCGACCCCATGATGAGCTGGGTCGAGATCCCCTCCATCGACGTGAGCATGCCCATCTACCACGGCACGAGCGAGGAAGTCCTCATGGCGGGCGTCGGCCACCTGGAGGGCACGAGCCTGCCGGTGGGCGGTACCTCGACGCATTGCGTGCTCACCGCGCACTCGGGCATGCGCAACCTGAGCATGTTCGACGACATCCACTCGCTGGAGCCCGGCGACCTGGTGCTGCTGCACACCATGAACAAGACGCTCGCCTACAAGATGGTGGACTCCGAGGTAGTGCTGCCCGAGGAGATGGAGTCGCTGACCATCGAGCCCGGCGCCGACAAAGTGACGCTCGTTACCTGCACGCCCTACGGCGTGAACGACCATCGCCTGCTGGTGCATTGCGTGCGCACCAAGTACAGCAAGAAGGACGTCGACAAGCAAAAGTCGCTGGCCGGCCGCCACTGGGGCAAGCGCGAGTTTGCCGTGCTCATCGTGGTCGTGGCCATTGTGCTGTTGCTGCTGGACATCGTGATCCACGCGGTCCGCAAGCGCCGCAAGGTCAAGGCCTCGGCATAAGACATTCTTCAGAACCGCCACGGTGGGGACGGCCACCTTTGTGGTGGTCGGGGCTTCCAAACCATCACAACATTCGATGAAAATCGCGATTTTGACGAAAAGTGTCGAATGTTGTGATGCTTTTCGTTGTGGACGGGACGGTTTTCGTTTCGGGCGGGATGCTTTTCGTTGCGGGCGAGACGGTTTTCGCTATGGACGGTGCGGTTTCGCTGCAGAACCGCCAGCCCGCCGCCCTCGTTACGTTTTCGCTGCATTTGGGTAAAGCACCTGCTCCAAGCGGCGTTGCCTTGTATACTAGAGCGGTTTATCTGTTATGCGGAAGGGAGCGCCTATGGCACTCAGCGAGAAAGACGTGCGCGGTATCGCCGAGTACGCAAAGATCGCACTGACCGATGACGAGCTCACCCAGATGACGTCCTACATGAACGACGCCGTCCAGATGCTCGAGCCCGTCTTGCAATATGACTTGCCCGACGTGGAGCCCACGTTCCATCCCATCGGAAGCCTGTCCAACGTGATGGGCGACGACCTGCGAGAGCCCGAGCGCGACCTGCCGCTCGACGTCGCGCTCGAAAACGCCGGCAGCGCGCGCGACCGCTACTTCCGCGTGCCGTCCATTTTGGGAGAGGGGGAGAGCGAGTAATGGCGCTAAGCTTCGATTCCCTTACCGCCGCCCAGATCGCCGCGGGCGTTGCCGCCGGCGACTTTACCGCTACCGAGGTGGCCCAGGCCTCCCTTGCCGCCATCGAGGCGCGCGAGGGCGGGGTCCAGGCATTCCTACAGGTGGCGCCCGAGCTTGCGCTCGAGGCCGCTGCGCGCGTGGATGTCGACCGTGCCGCAGGCAAGCCGCTGCCCCCGCTCGCGGGCGTGCCGCTGGCCATCAAGGACAACATGAACCTCGTGGGCACGCGCACCACCTGTGCTTCCCGCATGCTCGAGAACTACCAGAGCGTCTACACCGCCACCTGCGTCCAGCGCATGCTCGATGCCGGCTGCCTGCCCATGGGCAAGGCCAATATGGACGAGTTTGCCTTTGGTAGCTCCACCGAGAGCTCGGCGTTCCACCGCACCAACAACCCTTGGGATACCGAGCGCGTGCCCGGCGGCTCCTCGGGCGGCTCCGCCGCCGCCGTCGCCGCGGGCGAGGTCGCGCTCTCACTGGGCTCGGACACCGGCGGCTCCATTCGCCAGCCGGCGTCGCTGTGCGGCGTGGTGGGCTTTAAGCCCACGTATGGCGCCGTGAGCCGTTACGGCGTGGTTGCCTTTGGCTCGTCGCTCGACCAGGTGGGCCCCTTTGGCCGCACGGTCGAGGATGTCGCGCTGGCCATGAACGCGCTCACCGGTGCGGGCCACGATCCGTACGACTGCACCAGCCAGGATTGTGCCGTCGACTTTACCGAGCACCTCAACGACAGCATCGAGGGCAAGCGCGTGGGCATTATCCCTGCGTTTATGGAGGCCGAGGGCCTGACGCCCGAGGTCAAGGCCGCTATTCAACGCGCCGCCCAGGAGCTGCAGAACCAGGGTGCCGAGCTGGTCGAGGTCGACCTGCCGCACCTGGACGCCGCCATCGCCGCCTACTACGTCATCGGCCCGGCCGAGGCGTTCTCCAACCTGGCCCGCTTCGACGGCATTCGCTACGGCTACCAGGAGGAGGGCTGCGCTAACCTGTCTGACCAGAGCTCGCTGTCGCGCGCCCACGGCTTTGGCGCCGAGGCCAAGCGCCGTCAGATGCTCGGCGCCTACCTGCTGAGCTCGGGCGTGTACGACAAGTACTACTACGCTGCGCAAAAGGCCCGCACGCTCATCACGCAGGACTACGACGTCGCGTATGCCAAGGTGGACACCATCCTCATGCCCGCCTCGCCGCGCACGGCCTTTAAGTTTGGCGAGATTAGCGACCCCACGCAGATGTACCTCTCCGACTTGTACACCATCTCGCTCAACATCTGCGGCAACGGTGGCATCTCGGTGCCGCTGGGTCTGGGCGAGGACACTCAGCTGCCCGTTTCCGCCCAGCTGGTGGGTCCGGCGTTTAAGGACCGTCAGCTGCTCACGTTTGCCCGCGCCCTGGAGCGTGGCTTTGCCGATGCCGCCACGGGTGCTCCTGCGCTTTCCGTCGCGCCCGATTTTGCCGGGAAGGGAGGCGAGCTGTAATGAAGGAGCTTTCCGAGGTCCTGCAGGATTGGGAGGCCGTGATCGGCCTGGAGATCCATACCGAGCTCACCGCACTCGATACCAAGATGTTCTGCAACTGCAAGCTCAGCCACGATGACGAGCCCAACGCCAACGTGTGCCCGGTGTGCCTGGGCCTGCCCGGTGCGCTGCCGGTGCCCAACAAGCGCGCCATCGAGAGCATCGTCAAGGCCGGTCTCGCCACCAACTGCGAGATTCAGCGCCACTCGATGTTCTACCGCAAGCACTACTTCTATCCCGACATGGCCAAGAACTTCCAGACCACGCAGGGTCCGGTCGCCTTTGCCATGTACGGTCACCTGGATCTGGACGTGACTGGTCGCGGTGCCGCCGAGCGCCCCGATTGCGCGTTTGGTGAGGCCGAGGCCCAGAGCCTGGCGAGCGCCTCGGCCAACGCCGAGGGCCTGTCTACGTCCATGACGTCGACCATGCGCGAGGGCAACCAGCGCGCCGGCCATCTGGCCAGCTATGACGCGTCCAACCTGCAGATGCCCGAGCGTCGCGAGGACGGTTCCTACACGGTGCCCATCCGCATCCTGCGCATCCACATGGAGGAGGACGCCGCCAAGATGGTGCACGTGGGCGGCGCCGAGGGCCGCATTACCGCCGCGGCCGAGTCGCTCGTCGACTACAACCGCTGCGGCGCGCCGCTGATCGAGCTCGTCACCGAGCCCGACTTGCGCACGCCCGAGGAAGCGCGTCTGTTTATGGAAAAGCTCCGTCGCATCTTTGTGACGCTGGGCATTTCGGACTGCTCCATGGAGAAGGGCTCCATGCGCTGCGACGGCAACGTGTCGCTGCGTCGCCGCGGCGAGACCAAGCTGGGCACCAAGACCGAGCTCAAGAACCTCAACTCGTTTAAGAGCTTGCACGACGGCCTTGCCTACGAGATCTGCCGTCAGGCAGAGGTGCTCGAGGAGGGCGGAATCATCTACCAGGAGACCCGCCACTGGGAGCCTAGCCGCAAGCGTACCGTTGTCATGCGTGTGAAGGAAACGGCCGACGACTATCGTCTGTTCCCCGACCCCGATCTGGCGCCGTTCGATCTGGATGACGAGTTCATTGACCGCTGCCGTGGCGAGATTCCCGAGCTGCCCGATGCCAAGCGCGCCCGTTTTGAGGCCGACTTTGGCATTAAGGCGGCCGATGCCGAGCAGATTGCCGGCGACCCCGAGTTTGCCGACTTCTTTGAGGCTGCCGCTGCCGGTATGGCCGGCAAGGAGGCCCAGACGGTCGCGAACCTGCTGGTGAACGAGATGATCGCCTACCTTAAGGGCGCAGGCGTGTCGCTCGCCGAGTCCGGTATTGCTCCGGCTCAGGTGGCGGCGCTTGCCAAGTTGCTCGCGACCGATGCCATCAGCTCCAACCAGGCGCACGAGGTCTTTGAGGCCATGGCCCAGACCGGCGACGACCCCAACAAGATCGTCGACGAGCGTGGTATGCGTCAGGTGAGCGATGCCGGTGCGCTGCAGCCGATTGTGGACGAGGTGCTGGCAAACTGTGCCGATCAGGCGCAGCAGTATCGTGACGGTAACCAAAAGGTCATCGGCTTTTTGGTGGGCCAGTGCATGAAGGCGAGCCGCGGCAAGGGCAACCCGAAGCTCTTCAACGAGTTGCTGAGAACGTCGCTCTCGTAAACGGGAACCCGGGAGCCCCGGCAGGGCGGGTGCTTCCTCAAAATTTCGAACAGTCCTGCGCAAGACAAGGCCACATTAAGTGGCCTTCTTTGCGTGCGGAACTCATTT
>URHQ01000078.1 GCA_900547655.1 uncultured Collinsella sp. | reverse complement strand
GTGCAATCGCAAGGAGATGATGGGGCGGAATGTCAATCCTGGTCTAACAGAGCCTAAAATAATCATTGCTACCGTTTGCCGAACCGCTCACCTTTGTTGGGCGGTTCGGCCCTTTTCTTCCTTTCCTTTTGTATGCTGTGACTACTGCATCCTTGGAAGGGAGGGTTTCGATGACTCGTGTTGCCCGTGCGTTGTCCGAACTCGGCCATTATCACGTCATGCTCAAGGGCTGTGCTGGCCAGCTGATCTTCGAAGACGATGACGATCGCCTTTATTTTCTCAATCTATTGAACAGACGATTTACGTCCGCTCATATTCGTCTTCTTGCCTGGTGCCTCATGGACAATCATGTTCACCTGCTATTTGATGATCTCGATAATCAGATGAGCGTTGCTATGCATGCGATTGATACGGCATATGCGAAACACTTCAATCAAAAAACCGGCCGCCGCGGACCGGTGTTCCAGGAACGATTCAAGAGTGTGATCATTTCTGACGACAAACAGCTGCTCCGTTGCGTCCGATACATACACGACAATCCTGCAAAAGCAGGTATTTCTTCTGCTCCTCTGTATCGCTGGAGCAGCTTCCATGAGTATTTCTCTCATCCTGAAATTTGTGATTGTGAAGGTATTCTCAATCTGTTTGGGGGTACGGAAGCGTTTTATCTTTCGAGTACCGACGGCAAGCCTAATCCCTATTTTATGCCCGAAGGTAAGCATATCTCCGATATGGATGCGCTGGAAGTTGCCCGGGCTCTTTTGGCTCCGCATGAGCCTTATCAGCTTAAAACTTTGCCGAAATCAGAGCGAAATCGTCTTCTGGCAGTGTTGAGGCATCGGGGGTTTACGATTGACCAGATTTCGCGTCTGACGGGAATTGGGACCAATATCATTCAAAGGGCGAAATGACGCTCCAAATGATTAAAAAATCCCCGTCCTAGAATAATCATTCGCAGCTGCCCGGCTTTCTTTTTGCCCAAGGGCGGTTAATCGTTGAAGCGGGATTGGCGGCCGAAGGATAGGGCGGTGTCGCCGAATTTGTCTCGGACGGCGTCGATGGCGACGGAGAGGTCGCGTCGGTCGCTGGATTGGGCTCCGCGGTCGTCGACTTCGCAGAACAGGTCGGTCTGGATGCCGCCTTGGTGGTCGAAGTCGCTCATGCCGATACCCGCTAAGCGAACATGCATGCCTTCCTGCCAGATGTTGTCGAGCAGTTCGAGTGCAACCGCCACGAAGATGTTCTCATCGTCGGTCGGATGAGGCAGCCGGCGCTGTGCCGTACGCCCACTGCCATACGAATACTTAAGCTTGAGCGTTACCGTGGCACCCGTCAGCCCCTGACGGCGCAGGCGGCGTCCCACTGACTCTCCCAACAGTGCAATCGCCGCCTCAATATCCCCACGCTCAGTTAAATCTTTAGCAAAGGTGCGTTCATTGCTGACCGACTTGACCTCGCGTTCTTCATCGAGGCTCGTGACTTCGGAGATTTCGAGTCCCAGCGCACGCCGGCGCATGCGTTCGCCGTTGACGCCAAAAATAGAGGCCAAGGTGGATTCCGGTGCACGTGATAGCTCGCCGAGGGTGTAGATGCGCATGCGGCGCAGTCGCTCCTCGGCCGAGCGCCCGATGCCGCTCATGGCAGATACCGGCAGTGCGGCCAAAAAGCGCTGCTCGGTTCCGGGGCGCACAATCGTCAATCCAAACGGCTTGTCCCGCTCGCTTGCGATCTTTGCAACCGTCTTGTTGCAGCCCACGCCAATGGAGCAGGTCACTCCCAGCGCTGCAACGCGATCACTGATGCGCCGCGCAACCAGTAGCGGGTCTTCGGGTGCAAAGCGGCCCGGTGTGATATCGATAAAGGCCTCGTCGATGGATACGCGCTCAACGCGCGGGGTCTCATTGGCGAGAATCGCCATAACCTGCGCGCCGACCTCGTGGTAGCGATCGAAATGTCCATGCGTCCAAATGGCCTGCGGACAGAGGCGCCGTGCCTCGGCCGAGGCCATGGCAGAGTGCACGCCAAAGCGACGCGCCTCATACGAACACGTGGACACGACGCCACGCGAATCGGCGTCTCCGCCCACGATGAGCGGCTTTCCTCGCCATTCGGGATGATCGAGCATTTCCACGCTCGCAAAAAACGCATCAAGGTCCATCAGGCCCACCGCCGGACCCGTCCAGGGAGGCGGCGTGACGCCCATGGCATCCTCATAACCGTATGTATGTTCGCGTCTTTCCATGTCATGAGTATACCGCGCAGCTCATGTGGGGTGCGTGTATGTGCTTGCAAATCCCGAATTCTTGTCTAAGATATGGATTTGCCCTCGACTACACCGAAGAAGTTGGTCTCACGGACTTCACCTGCCCGCGTCGATGGCGTATTATGTTCAACTGTTTGTTTGTAGTTGCAGCCTAAAGCTGCTTGGTTGGAGGAGTTTCCTTTGGCAGTCAAGATTCGCCTTGCTCGTCACGGCGCTAAGAAGCGTCCGTACTACCGCGTCGTCGTCGCCGATTCCCGCGCCCCGCGTGACGGTCGTATCATCGAGGAGGTTGGCCGCTACAACCCGATGACCGCCCCCAAGACCATCAACCTCGACCTCGAGAAGATCGCCGACTGGCAGTCCAAGGGCGCTCAGCTCACCGACGCCGTCGCCGCTCTGGTCAAGGCCGCCAACGAGGGCGAGAAGACGGAGACCGTCGTCAAGAAGTCCAAGAAGCAGCTCGCCAAAGAGGCCGAGGCCGCTAAGGCTGCCGCTGAGGCCGCTGAGGGCGCCGAGGAGTAAATCGTGCCTGAGGTTGACGCTGCACAGCTCGAGGGTGAGGCAATGCTCTCAGATCGCATCGCTGATCTCGTCGAATATCTCGTTGTTCAGATCGTCGACGACCCGGATTCCGTGAGCCTTGAGGTCATCGATGGTGACGACGCCTCTACGATTGAGGTTTCGGTCGCCGAGGATGACGTCGCTAAGGTCATCGGCCGTCGTGGCCGTACCATCAAGGCCATTCGCACGCTCGCCCGTGCACTGGCCACTCGCCTCGACACTGCTGTCGAGGTAGAGGTTCTGGGCTAGGACCTTGAGGTCCCAGTACAAAAACATCGCCCGTGTTGTCAAGCCGCACGGAAGGAAGGGGGAGGTCCTCGCGCAGCCGCTGCGGGGGCTTCCTTCTGTATTAGAGCCGGGTATGCGCGTCGCCCTGACGCCGCCGGCGCTCAAGCGCGACCGCTTTTGCACGGTCGTGTCCGTCACCGATACGGGCGATGGCGATCTGGTCTCGTTTGAGGGCATTGACGACTTGACGGCCGCCGAGGGCATCACGGGATGCTACGTGCTGGCAAATCGTGACGATTTTGAGCTCGATTCGCTCGACGCTGCCTATACCGACCTCATGGGTCGCGAGGTGGTCGACGAGCGCTTTGGTTCGCTCGGCACGATCGTCGAGATCATGTCGACGCCCGCCAACGATGTTTGGGTTGTCGAGGGTGATCGGTACGGCGAGGTACTGATTCCCGTGATCGAGCAGGTTGTGCTCGATCTTCCCGACACAGGAGCAATTTCCGTCCACGTTATGGACGGCTTGATCGATATGGACAAGTAGGGAGGACAGCATGCTGATAGAGACCCTTTCGGTCTTTCCCGAGATGTTTGAGCCCGTCATGTCCACGTCGATTTTGGGCCGCGCCCGCAAGGCCGGCCTTTTTGATTTTAAGGCGTATAACCTGCGTGACTGGACGCACGACCGCCATCGCACCGTCGATGACGAGCCGTATGGCGGCGGGCAGGGCATGCTCATGAAGGTCGAGCCCATTGCCGAGGCAATCGAGGCCATCAGCTCCGAGGGTCCCAAGCCCACCGTGGTGTTCTTCACCCCCTGTGGCGAGCCCTTTACGCAGCATGTGGCCGAGCGCCTGCTCAAAAGCGAGCGCCTGCTGTTTGTGTGCAGCCGTTACGAGGGCGTCGACGAGCGCGCATATGCGTATGCCGATGAGCGTCTGTCGATCGGCGACTACGTGCTCACGGGCGGCGAGCTGCCCGCTATGGTCGTGGCCGATGCCGTCGTACGGCTCATTCCCGGAGCCTTGGGCGACGAGATGAGTAACGTGGACGAGTCCTTCTCCACCGCCGAGGACGGTGGCCTGCTCGAGTACGCGCAGTATACCCGCCCCGCCGAGTTCAATGGCGAGGGCGTGCCTCCAGTGCTTGTGAGTGGCGATCATGCTAAGGTCGATGCCTGGCGTCGCAAGAATGCCATCGAGCGCACCTGTCGCTGGCGTCCCGATCTAATCGAGACGGCGCGCCTTACGCCCCAGGAGCGTGCGTACGCGCAGGAGATTCTGGACGCTTCCTATTCGCAGAGCGAGGAGTGAGAATGGTTCCATCGCAGCATTCTGCCCTGAGGGGCGCCTTTGAGTGGATCGTGGTCGTCGCGATTGCACTGGTTGCCACCTTCTTGATTCGCTCGTTTGCGATCGAGCCCTTTGTGGTGCCTACCGGTTCCATGGAGTCCACGATCGAAATCGGCGACCAGATCCTGGCGCAAAAGGTCAGCCTCGAGCTCGGGCAGCCCGTCAAGCAGGGCGATATCGTGGTGTTCCACAACCCCGATGCCACATCCGAGCATGACGTGCTGGTAAAGCGCGTCATCGCCACGGCCGGCCAGACGGTCGACCTGCGGGATGGCAAGGTCGTCGTTGACGGCCAGGCGCTCGATGAGGACTATACGACCGGTATGAGCTGGCCGCTTTCGGTCCAGGCTCCCGGCGCTCAGGTAAGCTATCCCTACACCGTTCCCGACGGGTGCGTGTGGGTGATGGGCGACAACCGCGAAAACTCTGCTGACTCGCGCTACTTTGGTCCCGTTGATCGCTCTGATTTGATCGCCGTGGCGCTTGTGCGCTACTGGCCGCTCAACCGTATCGGCGCTATCGACTAAAAACCGCTATAGTACAGTACCTAACCGTGTAATCGTTTCGACGAGGGGATATTAGAGGCATGAACGCTTCATCGCTTTCCTTCCAAGACATCATCCTGCGCCTCCAGCAGTACTGGGGCGAGCAGGGCTGCGTCATTATGCAGCCCTATGACTCCGAGGTCGGTGCCGGTACCTTCCATACCGCGACCACGCTGCGCTCGCTCGGTCCTGCCGAGTGGCGCACCTGCTATGCACAGCCCTGCCGCCGTCCCGCTGACGGCCGCTACGGCGAGAACCCCAACCGCATGCAGCACTATTATCAGTTCCAAGTGCTCATCAAGCCCTCGCCGGTCAACGCCCAGGAGCTCTACCTGGGGTCTCTTGCCGCTATCGGTCTGGACCCCAACGACCATGACGTCCGCTTTGTCGAGGACGACTGGGAGAGCCCGACGCTCGGCGCCTGGGGTCTTGGCTGGGAGGTCTGGCTCAACGGCATGGAGGTCACGCAGTTTACGTACTTCCAGCAGGTGGGCGGTATTGAGGTTGACCCCGTGCCCGTCGAGATCACCTATGGCCTGGAGCGCATCGCCATGTACGCCCAGGGCGTCAACTCGGTCTACGACCTGGTGTGGAGCTACCTGCCCGACGGCACGCCCATGACCTATGGCGACGTGTTCCTGGAGAACGAGCGCGAGTTTAGTGCCTACAACTTTGAGGTCGCCAACGTCGATATGATGCGTCAGAAGTTTGACGACTACGAGGCCGAGTGCCATTCCTGCCTGGAGCGCAAGCTGCCGCTGCCCGCATACGACTGCGTTATGAAGTGCAGCCACGCTTTCAATCTGCTCGATGCCCGCGGCGCGCTGTCCGCGGTCGAGCGTGCCAACTACATCCTGCGCGTCCGCGCCGTCGCCAAGGCGTGCTGCGAGGCCTATATGGCCGAGGTCGCCGGAGTCAACGAGAATGCCGACCAGGAAGGCGAGGTGGCGTAAGCCATGGCAGACGCTAAGGATTTCCTGTTTGAGATCGGTACGGAGGAAATGCCCTCTGCACCGTTGAACAATGCCGTCAAGCAGCTTGGCACCATGATCGCCAGGGGTCTCGACGAGGCCGGTCTGGCCCACGGCGAGGTCCGCGTGATCTCGAGCCCGCGTCGCCTGGCTGCGCTCGTTGCCGACGTCGCCACCGCGACCGATGAGGTTCACGAGGTCAAGCGTGGCCCCGCGGCCAACATCGCCTTCGACGCTGACGGTAACGCCACCAAGGCCGCCCAGGGCTTCGCCCGCAAGTGCGGTGTGGCTGCCGAGGATCTGGCCCGTCGCGAGGATACCGACGGCCGTGAGTACGTCTTTGCCGAGAAGAACATTCCTTCCGCCCCGGCCACCCCGATCCTGACGGCCCTGTGCGAGAAGACCATCGCCGGCCTGCAGTGGCCCAACTACCGTAGTCAGCGCTGGGGCCACGAGCACGCCACGTTCGTGCGTCCGGTTCGCTGGATCTGCTGCCTTTTGGGCGAGGACGTCGTGCCCGTGTCGTTTGCCGACGTGACGAGCGGCAACACCACGCGCGGTCATCGCGTCCTGGGCCCCGGTGACCATGTGGTCGCCAGCCCCGACGTCTACGAGCAGGTGCTCGAGGATGCCGGCGTGCTCTCCGCCGAGCGCCGTCGCGAGGCCATCCTTGCCGGTATCGCCGAGGTCGAGGCTGCCCGTCCTGGCTGCCACGTCGATACGCCCAAGAAGGTCTTTGAGGAGGTCATCAACCTCTGCGAGTGGCCGACGGTGCTCGTCGGTACCTTCGATGAGGAGTTCCTCAAGGTCCCGCACGAGATCATCTGTGAGTCTATGCTCACCAACCAGCGCTACTTCCCGATTTATGACGGCGAGGGCAAGCTGACGCGTGAGTTCGTGGTCGTTTCCAACAGCAAGCCCGAGAATGCCGAGCGCGTGATCGACGGCAACGAGCGCGTCGTGCGCGCCCGCCTGGACGACGCCAAGTTCTTCTACGAGGAGGATCTGAAGATCTCCCTTGACGAGTTCCGTGAGCGCCTGGCCAAGGTCGCCTTTCAGGAGAAGCTCGGCAGCGTGCTCGCCAAGTCCGAGCGTATTGAGCAGCTCGCGCTCGCTATTGCCCGCGAGGCTCACCTGGGTGCCCATCTTGCCGCCGACGCTGCTCGCGCCGCTCACCTGTGCAAGGCCGACCTGGTGTCCAACGCCGTCGTCGAGTTCACGAGCCAGCAGGGCGTGATGGGCGGTTATTATGCCTCCGCAATGGGGGAGAACGACGAGGTCGCCCACGCCATCCGCGATCACTATCGTCCCCGCTTTGCCGGCGACGAGCTGCCCGAGGGCACCGCTGGCTGCATCGTGGCCTGCGCCGACAAGCTCGATACCATTGCCGGCATCTTTGCCATCGGCGAGCCCCCGACCGGCTCTTCCGACCCTTACGCGCTGCGTCGTGCCGCCATCGGCATCATCAACATCCTGCGCGACCGTCTGCCGATCGACCCCACGTCGCTCATCGACTTTGCGCTCGAGCTCTATAGCGAGCAGGGCATTGAGTTCGACGCCACCGAGGTCGCCCAGCAGGTCCGTGACTTCTTCCACGGTCGTCTGGTGAGCATGGCCCGCGACGAGAAGATCCCGGCCGATACCGTCGCTGCCGTCTCCGCGGTGCACATCATCGCTCCGTCCGTCTTCTTCGCCCGCTGCGCCGCGCTCGACGAGGCCCGCAAGAACGATGCCGAGACCTTCGACAACCTGGCTACTGCCTATGCCCGCGCCGCGCACATCTCCAAGTCCGAGCTGGGTGTGGAGTATGACCGCAGCCTGATGGGCGAGGCCGAGCTCGCGCTTGCCGATGCCTCCGAGGCCGCTCAGACCGCTGTCGATGCCGCTCTCGCCGCCGAGGATTATCCTGCCGCGTTTGCCGCCCTGGCCGCCCTGCGTGCCCCCATCGACCGTTTCTTTGACGAGGTTATGGTCATGGACAAGGATGAACGGCTCCGCGATAATCGCCTTAAGCTGCTCAACCGTTTCGAGGCCGTTTTCTCCGGCATCGCCAACATCGGTGAGCTTGCCCGCAAAAAGTAAGCTAGCCTGCGCATAAGCGCAAAAGGAGCCCCGCATGGATTGCCCGGTCACCGCTCGTTCCACCGTTATCGTTATCTCCGACTCGCTCGGTGATACCGCTTGTGAGGTGGTGCTTGCGGCGTCCGGGCAATTTGATGAAGGGGCTTTTCGTCTCTTGCGCCTGCCCAAGGTGAACTCGGTGGAGCAGGTCAAGTCGTTTGTGGGTCCGCGCGTCGATGCCGATCATCGCGATATTGCCGTGTTCCACACCATTGTCGATCCGGCGCTTCGCGCCCGTGTGCTCGATTACCTGGGCATGCTGCATATCCGTTCGGTCGACCTGATCGGCCCGACGCTCGCCGTGCTGTCGTCGCTCATCGGTGTGCCGCCCAAGGGCGTTGCGGGCGTGATTCACAAGACCGATGACCGCTATTTCCATCGTATCGAGGCCATGGAGTATTTCGTTGAGCACGATGACGGGCGCGGCTGCGACGATCTGTCGGGTGCCGATATCGTGCTGCTGGGCGTATCGCGCACGTCCAAGACGCCGCTGTCGATGTATTTGGCCTATCAGGGCTATAAGGTCGCCAATGTCCCACTGGCGCATGGCATGGAGCCGCCCAAGTCGATTTACGAGGTCGACCCGATGCGCCTGTTCGGCCTGATTTCGACCGTCGATGTGATTTCCGAAATTCGCGATAGCCGCTTGGGCGATGACTACGCTCGTGCCGTTGCCGGCTCCTATGCCGAGCCCGAGAGCGTGCACAGCGAGCTTGAGGAAGCTCGTGCCCTCATGAAGCGCCTAGGCTGCTTTGTGGTGCGTACCGACGGCAAGGCCATCGAGGAAAGCGCTGCCGAGATCATTAGCCACTTGGAGGAAATCCAAGAAGCCCGTGCCCGCCGCGCCGCCCGTCGAGCCTAATAGTAGCAGCATTTTGATAAAGCGATTTAGCAAAAATATCGCATCTGACCTGCACTTTCTTACAGTGGTATCTTCATAAGGTAACCACCTTTACCTACCGTTTACCGCCAGTTTTAGCACGTTTACCAAACCGCGCATCCTCTGCTTAAGCCCGCTCAAAACCCGCCGTATAGTTCCCTCACGGCCCGCATCTGGCGGGTCGATTCGTTACCACGGTCGTGCGCGAGAGCGCATGGAAGGGGAAGTATCGTGAGCGATTGCAAGAGGGTTTACCGTTTTGGAACCGACGCCCAGGGCACCTGTGTCACCGAGGGCGACAAGTCCATGAACTTCGTGCTTGGCGGCAAGGGCGCTAACCTTGCCGAGATGAGCCGTATCGGCCTGCCGGTTCCCGGTGGCTTTACTATTACCTGCCAGACCTGTGTCGAGTACTCCGGTGCCGGCAACGTGTGGCCCGAGGGCGCACTCGATGAGATCGTTGCTGCCGAGGCGGACCTCGAGGCCCGCTGCGGCAAGAAGCTCGGTGACGCCTCCGATCCGCTGCTCGTGTCGGTTCGCTCGGGCGCTCCGTTTTCCATGCCCGGCATGATGGACACGGTCCTCAACTTGGGTCTCAACGACGACTCCGTTCAGGGTCTCATTGCCCAGACGCAAAACCCGCGCTTTGCTTGGGATAGCTACCGCCGCTTTATCCAGATGTTTTCCAACGTCGTCATGGGCGTTGATGCCGACCTGTTCGAGAACGCCCTGACCCAGGCCCGTCTGGTCGCCGGCGTTCGCGTCGATTCCGAGCTTTCGGCCGAGGACCTGCAGGAACTTGTCGAGACCTTTAAGGGCATCTTTTCCGAGAACGTCGATGCCGCCCTGTATCCCGAGCTCGAGGTCGCCGATGGCAAGCCCGTCTTCCCGCACGACCCGGAGCTTCAGCTACGCCTTGCCATCCAGGCCGTCTTTGGCAGCTGGATGAACGAGCGCGCCTGCATCTACCGCAAGCAGCATGGCATTTCCGACGAACTCGGCACCGCCGTCAACGTGCAGGCCATGGCCTTTGGCAACAAGGGCGAGACATCTGCGACCGGCGTTGCCTTCACGCGCAATCCGGCCGACGGCACCAAGGAGTTCTACGGTGACTTTTTGGTTAATGCCCAAGGCGAGGACGTCGTCGCCGGTATCCGCAACACCGAGCCCACGAGACCGGAGCCTATCTCGTATGCCGTCTTCTGCTTGAAAAAAA
>URHQ01000077.1 GCA_900547655.1 uncultured Collinsella sp. | reverse complement strand
CAACATGGAGCGCTAACGCTCGTTACGCATCGGCATAAAGCGGCGGGGCCGCAGGATTATCTCCTGCGGCCCCGCCTGGCATGTGCGCGGATATGTCCGCCAATCCGCGGCTATCGGTGTCTGCCGTTACGCGATGGTTGCGCTGTAAGAGGCGACGTCCTCGTAGGAATCGGTCAGGTAGGCGTCGATGCCGATGGTCGTATTGACGAGGTCGTCAAGGCTGTCAAGCTCGCCGCTCGAGAACGTGAATTCCTCGGTGGCGTTGGTGCCGGGCATCAGGTGAGCCGAGAACCAGGGTTCCTTCATGGTGCCGTTGACGTTGGTCTTGCCGGAAGGAGCGTAGAAGGTCAGGTCCTTGTCGCTCTTGTTGGTGATGTTGACGACAAAGCCGATGTCGCCCCAGTCGTCCTTGAACTTCTCGGTGATGGTGATGGTGCACAGGTCGTCATCGGCGACGGTGACGGCGGGGGAGATTTCGATGCTCTGGACGTCGTCGTCTTCGACGGCCTCATCGATCTCTTCTTCCTTCTCGGCGTTCTCGCGATCCTTCTTCACCGTACCGGACAGATCCTTGTCGGACTTCGTAAAGATAAGCTTGTCGCCTTCCACCTCGAGGACGAGCTTGTCGTCCTTGAGCTTCAGGTCGTGCGACTCATCTTCGGCGGTAATCGTTACGGTGGTGGCGTCCTTGGCCTCCCATTTCAGGTCGGCGACCTCAAGGAACATGTCGAGGACGCCCGTGCCGTCTTCGTCGAGGATCAGGATACAGTTGAGGCCCCACTCCTTGAGCATATCCATGTACTCATCGGTGAGCTCTTCGCCGTCCAAGGTTCCACCCGAGTACTGCCAGCTGCCGACGAAGTTGGCCTTGGGGTCTTTGCCGCCGCCGCTGCAGCCCGTCAGGGCAAAGGCGAGCGCCAGGACGCATGTCAGAAATGCGAGTACGGACTTTTTGAACGTTGTCTTCATGGTGTCCTCCTTCATCGAACGAAACCCATAGAAGCAAATGCGGGGGTGGCGGATCCCCCGCTCATTACCAGTTAGGGGCGCTAGGGCCTGGGCGTTCCGCAGTTGCTGCAGAACTTGCCACCGTTTTCGCTACCGCAGTTGGGGCAGAACCACTTGGCCGGTGCCGGGGCGGGTGCGGGACTGCCGCACTCGGAGCAGAACTTGCCGGTGTTGGTGGCGCCGCAGCTGCAGGTCCATGTGCCGGCCGCAGGTGCGGCGGCAGGAGCCGGGGCGGGTGCCGGAGCCGGCTGCGGGGCGGCCTGCTGCTGTGCCTGGCCGGCGGCGAACAGCTGGCTGGCGTTCATGCCGCCCATGCCACCTGCCATACCCATGCCCATAAAGCCGGCCATCGCGCCGTTGGGGTTGGCGGCTGCCGCGCGCATCGCATCGCTCTGGGCGCTGGCGATGTTGGCGGCTGCCATGGTGGGATCGCGCATGACCGCGGCCTTCTGCAGGTCCTTGATCATCTGCTCGTCTTCTTGCGAGGCGGCGATGGAGTTGACGCCAAAGCTCACGATCTCGACGCCGCGCAGGTCACGCCAGTCGGCAGAGAGGACCTCGTTGAGCGCGCGAGCGAGCTCGGTGGTGTGGCCGGGGATGGCACTGTAGCGGATGCCCATCTCCGAAATCTTGGCAAAGGCGGGCTGCAGAGCGGTGAGCAGCTCGGACTTAAGCTGACTGTCGATCTTGTCGCGCGTGTAGCTATCGGTCACGTTGCCGCATACGTTGGTGTAGAACAGCAGCGGGTTGGTGATGCGGTACGAATACTCGCCGTTGCAGCGCACGGAGATGTCGACGTCCAGACCAATGTTGTTATCGACCACGCGGAAGGGCACGGGCGAGGCGGTGCCGTACTTGTTGCCGATGATCTCCTTGGTGTTGATGAAGTAGACACGCTGGTCCTTGCCCGCGTCGCCGCCAAAGGTAAAGCGGCTGCCGATATTGGCGAAGGTCTCCTTGATGGAGTCGCCCAGGTTGCCGCTAAAGACGCTCGGCTCGCTGCCGGTGTCAAAGACAAACTCGCCGGGCTCCAGCGCGACCTCGATGATCTTGCCGTTTTGCACCACGAGCATGCCCTGGCCGTCGTTGACGGCGATGACGGAGCCGTTGGAGATGACGTTGTCCTCGCCGCGCGTGTTGGAGCTGCGGCCGCCGGTGCGCTTGCTGCCCTTGCAGGCCAAGACATCAGCGGGCATCGATTCGCAATAGATAAATTCCTTCCACTGGTCGGCCATGACGCCGCCGGCAGCTCCCAATCCAGCTTTCAAGAGTCCCATGGTGATCTTCCTTTCTCGTCAAAGGCCGGGTGGTATTGGTTGGATTGCTTAGTCGTCCTTGTCGTCTTTCATGACAACGGTGGTCTCGGTGTGACTGAAGGTGTCGTGCTTCTCGGTCAGGTCGAGCTCGCCACAATACTCATCGGCATGGGTTGCTTCGTTGGCCGTCTTGAGCTGGCCTACCAGTAGTACGTCTCCGATAATCACGATGATCAGCGGCGCGATGACGTTGATGAGGATGCCCTCGATATCAAAGGTGAGGTAATCCGGATCGAAGGCGTATTCCCCCATAAAGAGAATCTGGGAGAGGATAAATCCGATCACGAAGAACAGCACCGAGGCGATGGCGAGCTTGGGCTTGGAGCAGGGGAGCTCGCCGACCAAGCGGCCGGTCTGGCCGTTCATGGCAAACAGGTAGCTCTTGCCGTTCCACGAGGTGGAGAGCATCCAGACGGGGAACAGGGCGTAGTCGCTGTCTTCCCAGGTGTAGTCGAGCTGCTTGCTTTCGACCGTGGCATCGTCGTATTCGTCGACGACGGTCTCGCGCAGGGCCGAGATCGTGCTTTCTTCCATACGGCGCTCGGCGCGCGCCTTGCAGGTCTCGCAGTCCTCGTCGTAACGGTTGGCGATGTAGCCGGGCATATATGCGACCGAGAACGGACGCAGCGCGTCGTAGTCAAACGGCTCGATGGCGTCCATGTGGCCGTCGGGCATCTTGGACGATCCGTCGACGGGCACGCGCTTAAACGAGATATTGCCCTTGCGATAGGCATCGTAGTGGTCGGTGGTCGTGACGGTGCGGTCGGATTCCTCGGTCACGGTCTCGTTGGTCGCGTCAAAGTACACTTCGCCGTCAACGCGGGCGCCGTAGAGCCAAAACGGCACGTAGACACCTTGGACCTCGTCGATGTGGTTGCCGGTGACAAAGCTCTTGGGCAGCAAGATCTTGCCCTTGTAGTGTTCCTTGAGTGCGGCCGTGACGTCGTCGCGCCCGAGCTTAAACGGAATCACCAGGTCGGGCGAGAAGTCGCCAGAGAGCTGGCCGGGCGCCACGGCGGAGTTGCCGCAGTACGGGCAGGTGGTGACGGCGACGGTGCCGTCGGACACGAGCTCGGCGCCGCACGACGAGCAGATGTAGCCGGCGTTTTGGGCGAGCTCCTGCACCGCGTCGTCGGCGAGGGGCTTTGGCGTTGCGGCTGCCGCATCGGCTTTGGCGTCGGCCTTGTCCTGGCGCTCGCGATAGAGGGCCTCGACTTCTTCGACTTCAAAGCGCGAGTCACAGTAGTCGCAGACGAGCTTTTGCTCGGCGCTTGCAAAATGTAAGGGGCCACCGCAGGCAGGGCACTGATAGTTAACGCTCTCGAAGGCCATGATCGGTCCTTTCGCTGCCGGAGGCTATGCGCCGATGGCGCCGCCGCAGTATTCGCAGCGCCCACTGGCATCGGGAATGGTGGTTGCACCGCAGAAGGGGCAGGTCACCGCGGTCTTGGGGGCCTTGGCGGCCACGACGCTGTCGCGCGTTTCCTGGCGCAGCTGCACCAGCGCGTCGCGGACCTCGGTTGCCTGGCGCTTGGCCTCGCGGTATTCGATGGAGCCGCGCTGATCGATGGTGGAGTCGTTCACGCGCAGGTTGATCTCGGTAAAGTACGGCGTGTTGACGTGGATGGTCAGATTAAAGTCGTAATCCAGGTCGTAGCGCGGCGGGTTGTAGCTCTCGCGCTCGCCGTCCTTGGTCTCGCGATAGATCTCGGTGCGATGCTCGTCGATATCCATATCGCAGCCGAGTACCTGCGAGAACTCGATGATGTCGGGATTGGCGTCGCGCCAGCGGCTCTGCGAAGTGATGATCAGCAGGCCCGCGTCCTCATCGAGCATAATATTGGTGCGCCCGGCAGAAAGCGTGCGCGTGGGGTTGAACGAAGACAGGCGTTCGGCGTTGGCCTCGCGGTAGGCGAGTTGCTCACGGATGTCGTCCGCGGTGCTGGAGCGATAGCCGTGAAAGTAGGGGGAGAGCTTGCCGGCGCACTCTTTGCACAGGTAGCCTTCATTGATTTTTGTCTTACCTAGAAGTCCCAGCTCGGTACCGCAAATCGCGCACTCTTTCTTCTCGAACATCTTGTCAAAGAAGCCCATGGCTGCCTCCCATCAACTGGTAGCGTGTGTCACTTTTGATGATGGGGGAGTGCGCGATCCTTCGCGATACCCAGACGGCTCAAGGAGTCTCCACAACTGGGACACATGGCCCATTTTTGACTAGTCGCCGGGGACACTCTTCGGCCACTCATTGGGGACGTACTTAAATGAGTGCTTAAATGAGTGGTAGTTGGGGACACTCCTGGCCGAGCTAGAGATCGCGCGCGTCCCTTCTGGTCCATGCGGCTCAAAATCGCGGCGTGATGTGGACGGCTGGGGTCGAATTGGCAGCATTTCGAGCCTGGCTTCGATATTGAGACTGGTTTTTTATTAAAATAGATTTCCAGACAATTGAGCGGCTGGGGGTTAACCATGAGGGGCATGGGAGACGCAACCGCATATTTGCGTCGGGGCATTCGGGAGATTATATGCCTGGCGCTGTTCTTCTTCACGTTTTTGGCGTGCGAGTATCTTTTTGATGCGCGCATGGCCGAGTTCGTGTCTCCGAACGAGGTCGTTATTTATGAGAGCCTTGTCATCGGCGCGAGCGTGATTGGCTTCTTTGTGCGTCCCATTCTGTACTATCGCCGTCCCCATGCTATCGACGCAACGAGTGACGTCACGGGCGTTTTGCTGGTGGCGGCATTGCTGCTGTTGATTATGGCGGTTCAGGTTGAGGTGGTAATTGCCGGCGGTTTGGTGGCGTGCTGCGCGCTGGGCTACTGCGGATCGACTGCCCACGCAAACTTTGCGCGGCGCTTTGCACGGACGCCCTGCTTGGCGCGTGCGGCTGCACTTTCCTACGCCATGGGCGTTCTGGTGCAGGTGCTCAACCACATGGTGATGCCTGCCGGCATTCCTCAGCAGGCTGTTCTGGTCGTCTGTGCGATCGCGCAGGTGGCGTCGCTCCACGGCGCCCGACGCGCCAAGCTGCGCGACGAGTCCGATCCCAGCTTTGAACCCAGTGCTGCCGGGCTTTCGGTAGATGCTCTGGAATATGGCGCCAAGTGGCATGACGATCCCGAGGCAAAGGCGGCATTCCGTCGCGCCGTAGTTCGCCTGACCGTGGCGACGGCGTATCTTTCCGGCGTATTCGCCGCTCTCAACGCGGGCTTCACGACCCTGCATGCTGTCGGAGCCGTCGATTTGGGCGATTGGCCGCGCCTGCTGCTTGTCGTGAGCTCGTTGGTCGCTGGCGCACTATTTGACCTGCACGGCCGCTCGTATATGAATATCGGCATGACATGTGCCGCCATACTGTCCACGCTTTCGTTCTTTGTGCTCATCGTCGATGGCAATGGCGGCAACGAGCTTGCTGCCACGATCATCTTTTATCTGGGCTCGGGCTTTTTCGTGGTGTTCTTTACCACAAAATATGCCGCCGTCTCGCTCTATGCGCGCTGGTCATATTTTTGGCCGTGCATGGGTCGCGTCGTCAACAACGTGTGCTCGATGTTCGTGACGGCGCCGGCAGTGGCGATTATCTCGAGTCAAAATGTGCTGGCTGCGGTCGGTGCGGCGCTCGTGATGTTTGTGGGCATTGCGATTACGCTGCTGGGGCAGTTGGGGCAACGAGCCGATGATGCCGCGATGCGGGACGGACTGCCGCTTGTCACCGACGATCTTGGTGGGGATCTTGCGCCCACATGCCCCGAACCCGAGTCCGTGGAGGCAGCGGAGCTCACGTCCGATGAACGCCTCGATGCTTTCGTCGCCACCTTTGGGCTTACAGAGCGCGAGCGCGATATTCTTGAGGTCTTGGTCGTTTCGGACCAGAGCGTTCAGGACATTGCCACAACGCTCTTCCTTTCGCGCTCCACGCTCTATCGCCACATTTCCTCGATCAACAAAAAGGTCGGTACCGCCTCGCGCGTGGCCCTCATCAACTTCTTCTGGTCCTGGACACCCAAGGACTAGCTAACCTCCCAATAAGTTGCGGTGGAATAGTCCCTAAATTAAAGTCACGGGGCTTTAAACAGGAACTATTTCACTGCAACTGCTGGGGGGATAGACTGCGGCGGCGGCAGAGGCAGTGGCAGCGGCGTTGGCAGCTGTGGTAGTGGCAACGGCAGCTGGCAGGGTGTTTTCCGTCTACTTGCTACAGCAGCTCGCCGTGGCGGGCAATGTAGCGGCACTTTGCCAGCTGGGTGAGCGCGATATAGGCGGTAACGATGCCAATGAGCAGCCCAAAAAAGCTCGTGGGCAGCGGCATGAGGCCGAGCACATCGGCGATGGGGCTTGCCGGCAGCCAGGTGACGAGCGCCAGGCCCAGCACGGTAAGAACGCACAATGCGGGCGTGGCGTGGTCGCGCGGGCTCGGCAGATGCGGGGAGCGCAACATGTGGACCACGAGTGTCTGCGACCACATGGACTCGACAAACCAGCCGCTCTGGAAGAGCGCAGCAAAGGTCGCCATACCCGCGACGTCGCCCGCGGCGGCAAGCTCGGACCAGCTTGCGTCCACGGCGGCGGGGCACACGACAAAGAAGAGCGCGGCGAAGGTCACGATGTCAAACAGCGAGCTTACGGGGCCCAGCTCGAGCATAAAGCCCTTGATGGACGCGGCGTCCCAGGCACGCGGGCGGGCAGTCCAGGCGTCATCGACGGTGTCCCACGGCAGTGCGATGCACACGATCTCGTAGACCAGCGACAGCAGTACCAGCTGCAGGGCGCTCATGGGCAAAAACGGCAAGAACAGGCTCGCGGCGGTCACGGACAGCACGTTGCCAAAGTTGGAGCTCACTGTGGTCTTGAGGTACTTGAGCAGGTTGCCGTAGGTGCGGCGGCCTTCGATGATGCCGCGCTCGAGCACGCCCAGGTCCTTCTGAAGCAAGATGATATCGGCGGATTCCTTGGCAATGTCGACGGCCGAATCGACCGAGATGCCGCAATCGCTCGCACGCATGGCGGCGGCGTCGTTGATGCCGTCGCCCATAAAGCCCACGGTGTGGCCGAGCAGCTCGCGCATGACGCGCACCAGGCGCGCCTTCTGCAGCGGCGAGAGCTTGGCGAAGAGGTGGGTTTTCTCGGCGCGCTCGGCAAGCTCGGTGTCGTCGAGTGCATCGATCTCGGAGCCCAGCAAGACGTTGCTCGCGTCGATGCCAATCTGCTCGCAGACGGTGGCGGCGACGCGGTCATTGTCGCCGGTCAGGACCTTGACCGCCACGCCTTTGGCCTCGAGCGTGGCGACGGCGCCCGCGGCACTTGCTTTGGGCGGATCGAGGAAGGCCAAAAAGCCCATCAGCACCATGTCGCACTCGTCGGCGATGCCAAACTCGCCCACGCAGCGCGGATCGGTCTTCTGTGCCACGGCAATCACGCGCAGGCCCTCGGCGTTAAGATCGGCGACCTGCTTGCGAATCTGGGCGAGCTTGTCTTCGGCGAGTGGCCGGGCGATACCGTTGACCTCGACAAAGGAGCAGATCTCGAGCATTTCCTCGGCTGCTCCCTTGGTAACCATCTGGGTTTTGCCTTGGGAGTCGGCGACAACTACGCTCAGGCGACGGCGCGAGAAATCGAAGGGCACCTCGTCGACCTTGGTATAGCGGTCGCGCAGGCTCTGGCCCAGCATGGAATCGGGCACGACGGTCGAGGGCGTCACATCGGCACGGTCGATTACGGCCAGGTCGATAAGGTTTTTGAGGCCGGTCTGGAAGAAGCTGTTCAAAAACGCATGGCGCAGCACGCGTGCGTCCTCGTTGCCATCGGTGTTGAGGTGGCGCTCGAGCACGATGCGGTCTTCGGTGAGGGTGCCGGTCTTGTCGCAGCACAGGACGTCCATCGCGCCGAGGTTTTGAATCGCCGGCAGCTCCTTGACGATAACCTGGCGACGGGCGAGGTCCTTGGCGCCCTGCGATAGGCTCGTGGTCACGATGACGGGAAGCATTTGCGGCGTGATGCCCACGGCCACGCTCGTGGCGAACAGCAGCGCGTCGATGACGTTGCCCTTGGTGGCGGCGTTGATGGCAAAGACGGCCGGCGCCATAACGAGCATAAGGCGTACGAGCAACATGGAGACGCTCGAGACGCCGCGGTCAAACGCGCTCTTTTCGCCGCGCCCGTTGAGCATCTTGGCGATGCCGCCCAGGTAGGTGTCCGAGCCGGTGGCAACGACAAGCGCCATGGCGGCGCCGTTTTGCACGGAGGTGCCGGTAAAGACGATGTTCTTGCAGGCAGAGAGTGGCAGTGCGGAGCCGTCGGCGCCCTCGACGACGGTGACGGCGGTGGTCTTCTCGACGGCCTCGCTCTCGCCGGTGAGTGCGGACTCGATCACAAACAGGTCGCGCGCGGTGATGATGCGGGCATCTGCCGGCACCATATCGCCGGCAGAGAGACGGATTACATCGCCGGGGACGAGCTCGTCGAAGGGGATCTCGATGCGCTCGCCGTCGCGCAGGGCGGTGCAAGTGTTGGAGACCAGGTCCTTGAGGGCCTCTGCCGCATTGCCGCTGCGGGCTTCCTGGATAAACTTCATGCCGCCCGATACCAGCAGCATGATGCCGATGACGATGACCGTGGAGGGGTCGCGCTGCGGCTCGGGCACGGCGAGCACGTCGATGTAGAGCGAGACCAGTGCGAGCGCGGCGAGGATGCCGGCGAAGGGATCGATGAACGCGTCGGCGATGCGGCGGGCGAGCGTTTTGGTCGTTGCCTCGATGGTGTTGGGGCCGACGGCGTTCAGGCGCTCAGTTGCCTGCTCGACGGTGAGGCCGTTTGCCGTGGCGTCAAGCAGTACGAGGGCGTCCTCGGCACTATGAGTGGCGGCGAATATGGTGTTCTTGGACAGGCCGGTATGAGCGGCAGGGCGCGCCGTGCGGCGGCGCTTGGAGATGGCTTCGAGTACCGTGACGGTTTTGAGCATCAGCATAGGGTCCTCCTTGTTGAGGGGAGTTAGCGTACGTGTCGTATTTGCTTCAAAAAACCTAGATGTCGCTCACGTCAAGCTCTTGAGCTCACAAAGGGTGCAGCGCGCCTTTGCGGTGGTTTTGGCGATCTGCCGGTGGCGTTTATGCGTGTGCGGAGTCCTCGCGGCGTGCCGAGGGTGACATGCAGGTTTTTCGACTAGGACTGCCTTCCATGGCACACCTCCTAAAGGCTGAGCGCAGCGCGCTTTGGGTATCTCGTACCCCTTTTTAATCCGCCCGTATTCTTGATGAGGGAGTTTGATATGTCAACCCCATTGTTCGGAAAACCATTCCCTCTGACAAAGCCTTTGCAGAATGCCGTGGCCCCAAAGCGCGCCCGCATCTACGCTTCGCCTGCGCTAAACTGGAAGGCACGTACGCGATTACGAGAGGAGCCCGCATGGAGGCTTACAAGCAAGAGTTCATCAAGTTCATGGTCGAGTCCGACGTTCTTAAGTTCGGCAGCTTTACGCTCAAGAGCGGCCGTCAGTCCCCGTTTTTTATGAACGCCGGTGCTTACGTGACGGGCTATCAGCTCAAGAAGCTGGGCGAGTATTACGCCCAGGCCATCCACGATAACTTTGGCGACGACTTTGATGTGCTGTTTGGACCGGCCTACAAGGGTATTCCGCTGGCCGTCGTGACCGCAATTGCCTACCACGAGCTGTACGGCAAGGAGGTCAAGTACTGCTGCGACCGCAAGGAGGCCAAGGACCACGGTGCCGATAAGGGCAACCTGCTGGGTTATGAGCCCCAGGACGGCGACCGCGTGGTCATGGTCGAGGACGTCACCACCAGCGGCAAGTCCATCGACGAGACCTATCCCAAGGTCAAGGCTGCTGCCGATGTCGAGATCAAGGGCCTGATCGTGTCCCTCAACCGCATGGAGGTCGGCAAGGGCGGTGTGACTACCGCGCAGAAGGAGATCGAGGCCAAGTACGGTTTCCCCGTCGCGAGCATCGTTTCCATGGCCGAGGTCGTCGAGACCCTCTACAACCACGAGATCGACGGCAAGGTCGTCATCGATGACGAGCTCAAGGCCGCCATCGACGCTTACTACGAGCAGTACGGAGCTCGGGAGTAGTAGTTACGCGGTTTTACCAAACCGCGTAACCAGCCGACGCTGCAAGCCCTGTCTCTTATACACATCTGACGCT
>URHQ01000076.1 GCA_900547655.1 uncultured Collinsella sp. | reverse complement strand
TGACGTGCTACGGCGTCGTCGGTATGGCCGAACAGCTCCAGGGCGCCGAGAGCGTGCGCTTGCTTGCCGGCCAGCGCCTCCGCAAGGGCGTACTTGTTTCCGCCGACGAGAACGGCCTCGCGGTCGACCTTCACGTCGTGCTGGAGAACGGCGTCAACATGAAGTCCGTCTGCCACAATCTTTCGAGCTCCGTCGCCTTCACCCTGCAGGAGATCGCCCAGATCGATCCCGCCAGCCTTAAGATCGGCATTCACATCGACGCGCTCAAGAGCCGTCTGAACTAGCATCCGAATACGGAGATTTCACCACTCATGATTGCAAAGACCATTCGCACCTGTTTTCCGATCGCTGCGGCTGCCGTTTCCGAAAAGGCCGAGGAGATCAACAAGCTCAACGTCTTCCCCGTACCCGACGGTGACACCGGCACCAACATGTCGCTCACGCTCGCCTCGGTGACCAAGGAGCTTTCCGCCCTTCCCGCCGATGCCGACATGGAGGCCATTGCCGGCGCTATTACCCACGGCTCCCTGATGGGCGCCCGCGGCAACTCCGGTGTCATCACGTCGCAGATCCTACGCGGCGTGGCCGAGGGCCTCGTCTCTGCCGATGAGCCCATTACGTCCGCCAATATCGCCTTCGCCTTCCGCCGTGCCGTCAAGGTCGCCTTCCAGGCTGTTCGTAAGCCCATCGAGGGCACGATTCTCACGGTCCTGCGTGATGTTTCGACCAAGGCAGATGAGTGCGAGAAGAAGAAGTTTTCTGCCGAGGATGCGCTCGACGCCATCGTCGTCGAGGCCTACCAGTCCGTCGCCCGCACGCCCGACCTGCTGCCCGTCCTCAAGGAGAACGGCGTGGTCGACTCCGGCGCCTTTGGCTTTGCCATCTTCTTGGAGAACTTTGTTGCCGCCGCTCTTGGCCGCAGCACCGTTGTCGAGGATTTCTCCGCTACGTTTGATTCCGCCGGCTCTGCCCGCGACGCCGCCCTCGATCGCGTTGAAATCGAGGCCAACGACGACTGGGAGGGCTCGGAGTTCCGCTACTGCAACGAGTTCCTCTTTAAGGCCGACGCCCCGTTTGACGAGGACGAGTGCCTGAAGTTCCTGGGCTCCATGGGCGACTGCGAGCTGCTCGTTGGTGCTTACCCCGACTACAAGATCCACGTGCACTCCAACACCCCCAACCTGGTGCTCGAGCACATGCTGCAGCTTGGTCAGATCTATGAGGTCTTTATCCACAACATGGAGATGGAGGCCCACGACCGTACCGCAAAGATTCACGAGGACCAGGAGAAGGCCGCCGAGCCCGCGAAGGCCCTGGGCTTTGTCGCCGTTGCGGCTGGCTCTGGTGAGGCTGACATCCTCAAGTCCCTCGGCGTCGATGTGATCGTGTCGGGTGGCCAAACCATGAACCCCTCGACCGCCGACCTGCTGGGCGCCGTCGACCAGGTCAACGCGACCTCGGTCATCATCCTTCCCAATAACGGCAACATCCGCATGGCTGCCGAGGCTGCCGCTTCTGCCTGCACCGACAAGAAGGTCGCCGTCGTTCCCACCAAGACCGTCCCGCAGGCCTTCTCCGCGCTGTTCGCGGTCCTGCCCGATTCCGAGCTCGAGGATGCCGTTGCCGCTATGGTCGACGCCATCAGCGAGGTCCGCGATGGCGAGGTGACCCGTGCCGTGCGCGACTCCAGCGCCTCCGACGGCTCGCCGATTCACTCCGGTGACGTCATGGGCATCATAGCCGGCTCCATCGACGTGGTCGGCTCTGACGTGAAGCAGGTCACGCTCGACTGCATCAACCGTATGCAGGAGGAAGAGGAGGGCGACGCGCTGACGATTCTGGCCGGCGAGGAGCTGTCCGATGAGGCCTTCCAGGAGATCGTCGATGCCATCGAGGAGGCTCAGCCCGATCTGGAGATCGACGCCCATCGTGGCGAGCAGCCGCTCTATCCCGTGATCTTCTCGATCGAGTAGGCTCTGCCTATGTCCGAGCTGTGCTCCGTGCCGCGCGTCTCGGAGCGTTTTGCCCAGAGCAATGCGCTCGATGAGGATATCGCGCGACTCAAATATGTTTCGGGTAAACGTGAGGAGGCCCTTCGCCGTCTGGGAATTCGGACGGTGGGGGACCTCCTTCTCCATATTCCTCATCGCTACCTGGACTTCACTCGCTCGTGGTCCATCGAGATGGCGCCCATCGGTACCGTGTGCACCATCATCGCCACGGTCGATCGTATTGTTCAAAAGCAGCCCCGTCCGCGTATGCAGGTGACTGAGGTCTCGCTCGTGGACGAGACGGGCGTGCTGCAGGTTGCCTTTTTCCGTCAGCCTTGGATTGCCCAACAGCTTAAGCAGGGCGACCGCCTGGCCG
This sequence comes from uncultured Collinsella sp., assembly GCA_900547655.1. GTDB lineage: Bacteria > Actinomycetota > Coriobacteriia > Coriobacteriales > Coriobacteriaceae > Collinsella. The sequence continues at coordinate 8,183 of URHQ01000076.1, read as the reverse complement.
TGATGGGCAAGGTCGAGTTTGCCTACGGCTTTAAGCAGATGGCCTCGCCTCACTTTGAAAAGCTCGAGGACGGGCGCGCCGCCGGTACCATTTTGCCGGTTCACTACGTAAGTGACGGCGTGAGTCAGGCATGGATGCGCCGTATCGTGAGCGGTGCGCTCGAAGTGGTATCCAATCCGTTCGACCCCATTCCCGCGCCGCTGCGCGCAAAGCGCAAGCTCATGAGTAATGCCCGTGCCCTGCGCTCGATTCACTTTCCCTCGAGCACGGCCGAGCGCGACATCGCGCGCCGGCGTCTTGCCTACGAGGAGTGTCTCTACTTGCAGCTTGCGCTGCGTCTGCGCAACGATGGCGGTATGGTCGACGTAGTGCCTTATGCGCATGACGCGGGCGAGCATTTGGCTGCGCTTAAACATGCCCTGCCGTTTTCGCTGAGCGATGAGCAGGAGGCTGCATTTCAAGACATCCTGCATGACATGTGCGATGGCGGTCGCGTGATGAACCGTCTGCTGCTGGGCGATGTCGGTACCGGTAAGACCGCCGTTGCCGCCTGCGCGTTGGCGGTTGCGGCCGATAGCGGCACCCAGGCGTGTGTTATGGCGCCCACGGGCGTGCTGGCGCGTCAATACGCCGATAAGACCGGCCCCTTGCTCTCGCAGGCTGGTATGACCTGGGCGCTCCTGACGGGCGCCACGCCGGCGGCCGAGCGTGAGCAGATTCATGCTCGCCTCCAGTCTGGCGAGCTCGACGTGCTCTTTGGTACCCATGCGGTGCTTTCGGAGAACGTCACGTTCAAGTATCTGTCGCTTGTGGTGATCGACGAGCAGCACCGCTTTGGCGTGGGCCAGCGTAACGCTCTACGCGCAAAAGGCCCGGGTGCCGACTTGCTGGTCATGACTGCTACGCCGATCCCGCGCACGCTGGCGCTTTCGGTGTACGGCGACCTGGATACGAGCATCATCCGCCATCGTCCCGTTCCGGGTGCCGGCGTGACGACGCGCGTCCTCACCGAGTCGAGTCGCGACCTGGTCTATGGCTCCATTCGCGAGGCGCACGAAAAGGGGCGGCAAGCCTACGTGATCTGTCCGCTCGTGGAGCCGAGCGATTCGGCCGATGAACTCGAAGACGTACCCGGCATCGCTCGCGACGACGAAGGCCGCGTGACCGTGCCTGTGCCGTTGCATGACACGGCGACCGAGCTCGATCGCCTTCGTCTGGCATTGCCGGGGCTTACCATCGAGCGTCTTCATGGCCGCATGCCGGCAGGGGAGAAGGACCGGGTTATCGATGCCTTTAAGCGTGGCGAGATCGACGTGCTCGTCTCGACCACGGTGGTCGAGGTGGGCGTTGACGTGCCCAACGCCACCGTCATGGTTATCGAGAATGGCGAGCGCTTTGGTTTGGCGGCCTTGCACCAGCTGCGCGGGCGCGTAGGCCGCGGCAGCGTGTCGGGTACGTGCCTGGTTATGACGCACTCCAAAGGCAACGGCGGCGCGTCGGCGGCTCAAGATCGCCTCCAGTCGCTCGAGAAGACCTCGGACGGCTTTACGCTCGCCCAGATGGACCTGCGCCTGCGCCACGAGGGTGAAATCCTGGGTTACCGCCAGCATGGCGGCGTGACCTTGCGCTTTGTTGACCTCGATGCCGACGAGGAATTGATCGAGTGGGCACATTTGGACGCGGTCGAGCTCTTGCGGTATGCTTGCAACCTTGACTCCGTGGCGACGCGTCCCTTGCGCGATGCGGTCGCCATGCGGTATCGACACATCTTTAAGGAGGTCAGCGGAGGATGAGAATCATCGGCGGCGAATGGCGCGGTCGTAAGATCGAGGAGCCCCGTGGTCGCGATGTCACCCGCCCCACGACCGATCGCGTGCGCGAGGCGTGCGCATCTATGGTCATGTCGGCATTCGACTTCGATTTGGACGAGGTTCGCGTGCTGGACGCCTTTGGCGGCTCCGGTGCCTTAGGGTTAGAGATGCTCTCACGTGGTGCCCGCTCGCTCACGACGTTCGAGATCGATCGCAACGCCGCGCGGCTCATTACCAAGAATATCGAGTCGCTCTGCCGTGATCGTGCGCGCTGGCGCGTGGTGACGGGTGACGTGCTGGCGAGCGCCTCGCGCGGCCGCGTGCCGGGCGGCCCCTTTGATCTGGTCCTGCTCGACCCGCCCTATGCTTTTGGTGCCGAGCCGGTCGAGGAACTGCTGCAGAACCTGGCTCAGCAGGGTTTACTTGCACCTGGCGCTTACGCCTTGTTTGAGCATGCCGCCGCCGATGCGGGCGCGCATCCGGCAGACTTTGAGACTGTACGCGAGAAGCGCTACGGCATTACCTCGGTCGACCTGCTTCGTTGGGTCGGCGATGACGATGGTGAGGGCGATAGCGCCGGCGCCGATGCTGACAACAACGATGCCACGACGTTTCAGGAGGATGCTCATGAGTGACACCATCAATCGCGTGATCGTCCCGGGCACCTTCGATCCCATCACGTTTGGCCATATCGATGTGATCCGCCGCGCCCGCCGCATCTTTCCCAGCGTGATCGTCGCTGTTGCCGAGTCGCAGGGTAAAAACGGTGTGGGCACCACGTTTACGCTCGATGAGCGCGTGGCGCTGGCCCGCGAGGCGCTCGGTGATATCGACGGCGTTGAGGTCCTGCCCTTTACCGGCCTCTTGGTCGACTTCGCTCGTGAGCAGGGGGCGGGGGCCGTGGTCAAGGGCCTGCGCGCTATGACCGACTTTGAGTACGAGCTGCAGCAGGCCGACCTCAACTATCGCTTGGATAACGAGCTGGAGTCCATCTTTGTCATGAGCGCGCCGCAGTACGGCTATATCTCGAGCTCGGTTGTTCGCCAGATCGCCTCGCTCGGTAGTGACGTATCGACGTTTGTCCCGCCCAACGTGGTCGAAGCGCTCAAACATCGCTTTTCGTGACGTTTCTTATTGCCTGGTGGCATGTGGTAAACTAGCACGATGATATGTTACCTATGAAAGGAGACCGGATGCCGGGCGAGAATTTTCCTGGCGATAGGATCGTCAGCTTGGTCGATGAGCTCGAAGGGCTGATCGAGGAAGCCAAGCCGCCTTTCGGCAAGAACGCTCAGTTCAAGGTCATCGACGCCGACGTGTTCTTCAACATCCTCGACGAGATCCGCATGAGCTATCCCGAGGAGTGGCAGAAGTCCCGCCGTATCCTTAAGGAGCGCGAGGAGCTTATGGCTTCCGCCGCCGCTCAGGCCGATTCCATCATCGCTGACGCTCAGCAGCAGGCCCTCACCATTGCCGGTGAGCAGGAGATCGTCCGCCTTGCGCAGCAGCAGGCCGACGACATCCGCGATCGTGCCCAGCAGTACGAGCGCGAGACGCGTTATGCTGCCGAGGACTATGCAGAGCAGGTCTTTACGCACCTGGAGGAGAACCTCAAGAGCCTGACCGGCACCGTTACCCGTTGCCGTCAGCAGCTCAACGAGGGTGCCGCCCAACAGAATGGTCAGTGGTAATGGCTGAGTTCCCGAGCGTTACCGTCGATCTTTCCGAGCAGCTCGAGTTTCCTGGAGATTCGTATCCGCTGACCGGTAAGGTCGATGTCGCCACCTACACGGTGGGCGAGAAGGAGTACCAGCTTCAGGACGGCATCGACTACGACGTTGTCTTTACCAATGCCGGTACCGGTGTCTTGCTCACGGGCATGGTCCGCGCGCACGCCACCGGCGAGTGCGACCGTTGCCTGGAGCCTGCCTCGTTTGATATCGCCGGCGAAATCGAGGAGTTCTACCTCTTTGAGGAGCCCGAGGATCCCGAGGCCTACGAGGACGGCTACGAGCTCCTGGGTGAGGACCGTCTCGTCGATCTGGGCGAGCCCATCAATGACGCGGTCGTTATGGACACGCCGTTTGTGGTGCTCTGCAAGCCCGATTGCCGTGGTCTGTGCCCCACATGCGGTTGCAATCTCAACGTCGAGCAATGCGATTGCGCCGCCCAGGCAGAGGCGGAATGGGCCGCTGCCACGGAAAATCCATTTGCAGCATTGAAGAATCTCAAGCTTGATGAGTAAAACTGTGGTAGTATCGCTACTTGCGCGTAATCGCCACACTGGATAGTTCATAAGGAAGGTCACTATGCCCGTACCTAAACAAAAGCAGGGTCGTATCCGCACTCACACCCGTCGTTCCGCCAACATGAAGATCTCGGCTGCGGCTCAGTCCACGTGCCCCCGTTGCGGCGCTGTTAAGCTTCCGCACCACGTGTGCCCCAGCTGCGGTTTCTACAAGGACCGCGAGGTTATCGTTACCGAGTAACGGTATACTCTGGATGCGATGCCGTTCCAAATGGAACCACAATGGCCGGCTCAATGAGTCGGCCATTTTTGTATAAGGAGCATGTATATGAGTAACGTTCGCGTTTGTGTAGACGTTGTGGGCGGAGACGAGAAACCTCAGGTTGTTCTCGATGGTATCGAAGCTGCGCTTGCCGCCGATCCCGATATCGAGGTCTTGGCAGCTGGTCCCGCCGAAATCGTCAATCCCTTTGCAGCTTCCCATGCACGTGTTGAGGCCCTTGAGGCGCCTGACGTTATCGCCATGGATGACGATCCCATTCGCGCCGTGATGACCAAGCGTAAGTCGTCGATCGTGCTTTCTTGCCGCGCCATTAAGAAGGGCAACGCGGATGCGTTCTTCTCCGCCGGCTCCACCGGTGCCATGACCGCCGCCGCCACCGCCTATGTGACGCCGTTTAGGTATCAGGCCGAAGGCAAGAAGCAGCCGGTGCGCCCCTGTCTGACCAATGCGCTGCCTAATCGCGCCGGCGGTCTGACGGTGCTGTGCGACATGGGAGCCAACCCCGATGTGGAGGTCGATGACATGGTGCGTTTTGCCCAGATGGGTAGCGCCTATGCCCGCGTCGTCCTGGGCATCGAGCATCCTCGCGTGGGCCTGCTTGCCAATGGCACCGAGGATGAGAAGGGCTCCAACTTTACCAAGGCCTGTTTCCCTGCTATGAAGGCCGCCGTTCCCGGCTTTGTTGGTAACTGCGAGGGAACGGACATCACCTCGGGTAACTTCGATGTCGTCGTTGCCGATGGCATGTCGGGTAATATCGCTCTCAAAGCTACCGAGGGCGCTGCCAAGTTTTTGCTGCAGGAGCTCAAGGGCGCCTTTATGGCCTCGCTCGGCACCAAGATCGCCGCGCTGCTCATCAAAAAGCAGATGCGCGAGATTAAGGCCAAGCTCTCTGGCGACGCCAAGGGCGGCGCGATTCTTCTGGGCCTGCGCGGCGTGGTCCTGATCGGCCATGGCGCCACCTCGGTCGAGGCTGTCAAAAACGGTACGCTCGCGGCGGCCGAAGCCGTGCGCGCCGGGCTGGTCGAGAATGTCGCCAACTCTATGGACAGTATCGTTTTGTAAGAGCGAGTTAGAGCGCTGTTATGTGCTTCGCGGCGCACGTCGTGGGGTAGAATCAGAACCGTGTCTTGGTACCGCCCGGGCGGTACCATTCTTTTGGTATTCATGCACTATGAGAGGAAGCGCTATGGACCGCTCCGAAATCTTCGACAAGATCGCCGAGGTCGCTGCTGACGTTCTGGGCGTCGATGTTGCCGAAATTAGCGATGAGACCACCTTTGACGACCTCGATGCCAACTCGCTCGAGCGTTTGCAGCTGGTTACGGCCATCGAGGACGAGTTCAACCTCGAGATCGATGACGAGACTCTGCTCTCGCTTAACTCTGTCGCCGACGCCGTCGACGCGATCGAAAACGCCAGGGAGGCTTAGGTCTTGGCTTTGTCTGAACGACTTACGCGTGCCCAGGAAATCTTGGGCCACGAGTTCAATAATAAGGTACTGCTGCGCGCGGCGCTTACGCATCCCTCGGCAGTTGAGGGCCAGCCGGTTTCTGCCAGCTATGAGCGCCTTGAGTTCTTGGGCGATTCCATTTTGGGCGCCGTGGTCGCACGCTCCCTGTTTGAGTCCTATCCCGAGTTTGACGAGGGCAAGCTCACGCGCTTGAAGGTGTCGCTTGTCTCGGGCGCTACGCTGTCCGAGGTTTCTCACGAGCTGGGCATCGACGACATCATCATCTTTGGTGCCTCTGAGACCGGTACCGGTGCGCGCGGCCTGCATTCTGCGCTCGAGAACGTCTACGAGTCGCTCGTGGGCGCGCTGTATCTGGATGCCGGCTGGGATGCGGCGGCGGAGTTCATTCACCGTACGCTTAAGCCGCATTTGGCTTCCGAGCGTGCCGAGCATCCTGCGAACCCCAAGTCGTTTTTGCAGGAGTGCGTGCAGGCCGACGGTCACGAGCCCCCGGCGTATAAGCTCGTTGGCTCCGAGGGCCCGGCGCATGCGCCCACCTTTACCGCCGTGGTGTTGATCGATGGTATTCGTCAGGGTCGCGGCTCTGGCTCCTCAAAGAAGGAAGCCGAGGGAGCCGCTGCACTCGAGGCACTTGACCGCATGGGCTACACCACCAACGGCGTGATTCTCAACAAGAAGCCTGTTTAAGCGAGGAACCGTGTATCTCAAGTCCCTCACGCTCAAAGGGTTTAAGTCGTTTGCCGACCGCGCCCATATGACGTTTGAGCCGGGCCTGACCGTCATCGTCGGTCCCAACGGCTCGGGAAAATCGAACATCTCTGACTCGATTCTGTGGGTCCTGGGCGAGCAGAGCGCCAAGCAGCTGCGCGGCCAGGCCATGGAGGATGTCATCTTCTCTGGCTCGTCAGCGCGCAAGCCGGTGGGTGTCGCCGAGGTCACGCTGGTGCTCGATAACTCGGACCATATGCTGCCCGTCGATTTTGACGAGGTCGCCATCACCCGTCGCATGTATCGCGCGGGTGAAAGCGAGTACCTCATCAACTCGAGTCCGTGCCGCCTGATGGACATTCAGGACATCCTGCACGATTCCGGCCTGGGCAAGGATACGCATTCCATCATCAGCCAGGGCAAGCTCGACGCCATTTTGCAGAGCCGCCCCGAGGAGCGCCGCGCCCTCATCGAGGAGGCTGCCGGCATCTCCAAGCACAAGCGCCGCAAGGAGCGTGCGCTCAAAAAGATTAAATCGATGGACGAGCACCTGACGCGTGCCCGCGACATCAATAAGGAAATCGCCCGTCAGCTGCGACCGCTGGAGCGTCAGGTCGATCGCGCGCGCAAGTACAAAGAGCTGTCCTCGCGCGCGAACGAGCTTACGCAGATGCTAGCCGTCGACGAGCTGCGTTCGCTGCAGTCGCAGTGGAACGACCTGGAGAGCCGCTCCAAGGAAGGTGCCGCCGAGCTGGAGCTTGCGCAGTACCGCATGGGCGAAAAGGAGCGCGAACTCGAGAAGCTCCAGGTTATGCTCGAGGAAAAGGGCCTGTTTGTGGGCGATCTGGGCGAGCAGCGCCGCCATATGCAAGACGTGGTCGGTCGCATTAATTCCGATATGCGCCTGCTCGAGGAAAAGGGCCACAACATGGTGTCGCGCCTGTCCGACATGCGTGGGCAGATTTCGAGCTCTGAGCATCAGCGTCGTCGCGTGGTCGAGGAGCTCGAGGACGCGCGTGCGCAGCTTGAGGAAGTGACCGGCGCGCACCTGCTGGCCCAGGAGGACGTTGACGCCGCTGGTCCTGCCGCCGCTGAGCTCCACGAGCGGCGCGTGGCGCTCGACAATCAGATTTCGCAGCTTACGCGTGAGCAACGCGATGTGCAGCGCGTGGCCGATAACGCCGCGCTCGAGCTCGCTAAGGTGAAGGATTCCTTGAGCAATGCCGAGGTCGAGGACAACATGTACGCCTCGCGCCTGGAACAGATCGATGAACAGCTCGAGGAGGTCACGGCTTCGCTCGAGAGCCGTCGCGATCGCGCCGAGGAGCTTGAGGGCGCTCTTGAGGAAGCGCGCCAGGCTCAGGTCGATGCGCGTGAGGCCACCGAGACGGCACGCGCGGCCCTGAAGGACCTGCGTGCCCGCGAGAGTGAGGCGCGCAACAAGCTGTCCGAGGTGCGCTCGGAGCTTGCCAGCCAAAAGAAACTCGATGCCCGCATGGCCGACAGCTCGCCGCTCGTGAGCCGTCTGGTGGGTGCGCTGGGCGACGATGTTTCGGGTCGCCTGGGCGACGTGCTCGAGGCCCCGCGCGAGCTTGAGGGCCTGGTTGAGCAGCTGCTCGCCGGCGATATCGATGCCCTGTTGTTCGATCTGTCTCTTAT
>URHQ01000075.1 GCA_900547655.1 uncultured Collinsella sp. | reverse complement strand
CCCCTTGGCCCCTGCGACGCCGGCTCCTCAGCCTGCGCAGTCCGGTCTCTTTGCCGCTATTCCCGACCCCACGCAGCCTGCTGCCCCGGTGGTCGAGAGCGATCAGGCCGCCGAGGTCGCAAGCCTCGACAACGCGCTCAACAACCCCGATTTTACGTCGGTGTTTGCGCCCATCGATCCGCAGGCCAGCCGCAAGAAGATGGCCAAGCAGGCCGGTGTCGAGCCCGTCATCCTTATGGAGCATGTCACCAAGATCTATCCGGCACAGCCCAACAAGCCTGCACTTGACGACATCAACATCGAGATTTATCCGGGCGAGTTCGTCTTCCTGGTCGGTCACTCCGGCTCGGGTAAGACCACGCTGCTGTCGACGCTCAACCGCGACGTCAAGCCGACGAGCGGTCGCATCCTGGTTGCCGGTCAGGACCTCATGAAGATCAAGAACCGCAAGGTTCCGTTCCTGCGCCGCCAGATTGGCGCCGTGTTCCAGGACTTTAAGCTTCTGCCGCAAAAAACCGCCTACGAAAACGTGGCGTTTGCCCTGCAGTGCATCGGCAAGCCCAAGGGCGTCATTCGCAGCCAGGTGCCCGAGGTGCTGCGTCTGGTCGGTCTGGCCGATCAGATGGACTCCCTGCCCGACCAGCTTTCCGGTGGCGAGCAGCAGCGCGTTGCCGTCGCCCGCGCTATGGTCAACCGCCCGCCGCTGCTGATCTGCGACGAGCCCACGGGTAACCTCGACCCGGCGATCTCGCTGGGCATCATGAAGCTGCTCGAGCGTATTAACCGCACCGGCACCACCGTGATCGTTGCCACGCACGACCGCGAGATGGTCGATAGCATGCACCGTCGCGTGATCGCCCTCGAGGGCGGCCACGTTATCCGCGACCAGGAGAGGGGAGGTTACGGCAACTATGGCACCAACTAACGTGGGCTACTCCTTCAAAGAGGCAATCAGCCACTTCTTCCGTAACTGGACTACCTCGCTCGGCGCCGTCATCACGATCTTCCTTTCGCTGTTTATCATCGGCCTGTTCATCATGGGCTCCGCGATGCTGAACTCCGTGATCGGCACCGTCGAGGATCAGGTTGTCATCAACGCGTTCATTAGCGATGACGCCGATCAGGCCGATGTTCAGGCTTTTGAGGCCGAGCTTAAGACATGGAATAACGTCAAGTCCGTGACCTATAAGGACAAGGACGACGCGCTGGCCGAGTATACGAGCAAGATGTCGGGTAACGCCGACGCCACCATGAGCGCGCTCGACGGCCAGAACCCACTGCCCGCCTCGTTTGCGATTGAGATGGACGATCCGTCTCAGGTCGAGAGCACGGCCAAGAAGCTCAAGAAGAATGCCGACTTCCAAAAGATCGCGGATGACGGCGACGTCAATGCGAGCGTGCTGTACGGCCAGGAGGAAGTGAGCCGCCTGTTCCAGGTGACCAACTACATCCGCATCGCCGCCGTGGTGCTCGTTGGCCTTCTGACCTTTATCGCATTCATCTTCATCAACAACACGATTCGCCTGTCCATCACGGCGCGTCGTCGTGAGATTGCGATTATGCGTCTGGTGGGCGCCAGCAACGGCTTCATTCGCGGCCCGTTTATCACCGAGGGCGTGCTGCAGGCCATTTTGGGCTCGCTGCTTTCCATCGGCGTTCTGGAGCTGCTGCGCAATTTGATGATTCCGCGTCTGCAGGAGAGCATCGGCTGGATGTCGTTTGCCCTGCCGATGCAGTACTACCTGGTGACCTATGCTGCGCTGATTCTGGTCGGCGTGATTATCGGTCTCTTTGGTTCTGCCATCGCCATGCGCCGCTACCTGCGCGTGTAGGCATGCCTGGAATTCATCCCTTCCAACGGGTCGTCTCTTATGGGGCGGCCCGTTTTTGATTCCTAGGGGACGGCAGGAAAGCGAATCATTTGGGTAGACTCTTTGGAGTTCGCAATCGATAGTTAGGAGGCGCCATGGGGCGCAATAACAAGCATAAGCGTGGAGCTCGCAATAAGCGCGGGCCGGTGCGCAGCGAACGCCGTCCGAGCCTGACCGGGCGCGTGCAGCTCCATGAGCACAGTGCCTATGTCATAACCGAGAATGGCGACTACAAGGTCATGGGCCGTGGCAAGCGCGAGATTATGGATGGCGATACCGTTGCCGTGAGCATTAAGAACAGCCCGCACGGTGAGCGGCGCGCCGTGATCGAAGGCGTGGTTGAGCGCGCAGCCATAAGCGTGGTGGGCACGTACCAGACCGCCGGTCCGCTCGGTGTGATCGAGCCGCTCGATTCGCGTCTGAAGGCCGACTTCTTCATTCTGCCCGAGGATACCTCGGCGGATCGTCTGGGCGTCCACCCGGGTGATGCTGTTGTCGCACGCATTTTGACCTACCCGACGCGCCTGGAATCGGGCACCGTGACGATCGAACGCCGCATTGGCGGAGATGACGCGCCCGATTTGGGCGTTCAATATGTGATGGCGCGCTACGGCTATACCGATAGCTATCCCGAGGCCGCGCTGGACGAGGCCGAGGGGCTTTCGCTCGATGTGTCCGCGGCGCTTAAGGACCCGCTCCGCCGCGATCTGCGCGACCGCTTTGTCATCACGATCGACCCGGTCGACGCGCGCGACTTTGACGATGCCATTTCGCTGGAGCGTACGCCCGAGGGTGGCTACAAGCTGGGTGTGCATATCGCCGACGTTTCACACTATGTGGCTTGGGACGGACATATCGATCTTGAGGCTCGCCATCGCACGACATCGGTGTATCTGGCCGATCGCGTGCTTCCCATGCTGCCCGAACGCCTGTCCTGTGACCTGTGCTCGCTTCGCCCTGACGAGGACCGCCTGGCGTTTACCGTCGATATCGAGCTTGATGCGCAGGGCCGCGTGCGGCATTACGATCCGTACCCCAGCGTGATTCGCTCGCGTGTGCGTATGGACTATGACGGCGCCGAGGCGCTGCTGGTGCGTGCCGGCGCGGTTGAGTATTCGGTGTTGGAGGGTGCGGCCGAGGATGTTGCGGCTGCCGAGACCTCGCGCGAGGAAGCGCTTGAGCGCGGTCTTGCGTGCGAGGAGGCCGCCCGCGGCTACAACGTCGACCTCTGCGATTTCCTTGTTGCCGCTAACGAACTCGCCGAACTTCGCCGTCGTATTCGTCGCGCCCGCGGCTCAGTCGATTTTGACACGGCCGAGATTCGCGCTCTATTGGATGAGGACGGAGTACCCGTGCAGATTGTGGCGCGTGAGCGTTCGTGTGCCACGTCGCTTATCGAGGAAGCCATGCTGCTCGCCAACGAGTGCGTTGCAGAGTGGCTGGCAGACCGTGATATCGAGGCCTGCTATCGCGTGCATGAGGATCCGAGCCCCGATAGCCTGCACGGTGCCGCCGTTGCGCTGGCGCAGCTAGGCATCATCGACGATCGCCGTGCTGCCGGAATTGCCCTGGGGAGTCCCGATGAGCTGCAGGCTGCAGTCGATGCTGCCGCCGGTACGGCCAACGCACCGCTCGTCAACACGCTGCTTCTGCGCAGCATGCAGCGCGCGCTGTACAAGCCGCGCAACGAGGGCCACTTTGCGCTCGCCGCGCCGTGCTACTGTCACTTCACGAGTCCCATCCGTCGCTACCCCGATCTGGTGGTGCACCGCGTACTCAAGCTGCAGTTGGCCTATGAGCAGCTGGGCGGCAAGGACGCCCTGGTCCGTACGCCGCGCCTGATCGGCAAGGGGCGCGAGTCACTGCCGCGCATTCTGCCGCAGATCTGCCGCGCATGCAGCGATGCCGAGCGCGCGGCAGATGCCGCCAGCCATGCGACGCAAAAGATCAAGATTGCCCAGTACTATGAGGACCGTCTGGGCGAGCGCTATGCCGGAACCGTCTCGTGGGTTAGCAGCATGGGCCTCTTTGTGCGCTTGGACCTAACGCAGGTCGAAGGCTTGGTTTCGATCAAGAGTCTGGGCAACGAGTGGTTCGAGTTCGACGAGGATGCGCTTACGCTGACGGGCGCCGACACGGGGATTCGCTATGAACTGGGGCAGCGCGTGATTATCGAGGTCTCGCGCGTCAATACCACGCGTGGGCACTTGGACTTTAAGCTTATCCATTAGCCAAATCCTGACTCATGGTGGGGGAGCGGAGGGCGGCCTTTCGGGACCGCCCTTCGCATTTGAATCGTGGCTACCTTGCCGTCTGCTCGGCCGCCCGCTTACCTGCTATTTGAGAGGTAAAACCTACCAAAATAAACCTGTCCCTTTTGGCAGGTTTACAAGAAAGCGGGGATGAGATGGCGACGGTGTACGGTTATGCGCGGGTGAGTTCGCGCGATCAGAATCTTAATCGGCAGCTGGATGCGCTGGGCGCCTATGGCGTGGGCTCGGCGAATATTTATGCCGACCATGCGAGCGGCAAGGACTTCGATCGACCGCGTTATCGCGAGCTGCTGCACGTCCTGGGAGACGGGGACGTGCTGGTGGTGCTTTCTATCGACCGACTTGGCCGTAATTACTCCGAGATTCTTGAGGAATGGCGACGCATTACCAAGGTGCTCGGGGTTGCCATTGTGGTGTTGGATATGCCATTGCTTGACACGCGCGCCAGGGCCAGCGGCGCGCCGGATGTGACTAACACCCTGATTGCTGATATTGTGCTGCAGCTGCTGAGCTACGTGGCGCAGGTGGAGCGCGAGAATATCCATCGGCGCCAGGCGGAGGGGATTGCAGCGGCGCGGGCGCGAGGGGTCCGTTTCGGTCGACCTCGCAAGCCATGCCCTCCTCAGTTTGAGCTGGTGCGCGATAGCTATGAGGCGGGCGATATTACCCGCAGCCAGGCAGCAAAGTGCCTGGGCGTGTGCGTGGGGACGTTCGATCGCTGGATGCGCGAGGCGGGGTAGGGTTTTGCGTCGCTTTGTCGCTTCCTGTTGCGATTCAAATATTGATACGGTGACGATGTCATTTGGGGCTACACTCGCTGATATTCAAAAAAGGAGGTTGGCCCTTGGCGCGCATAAAACAAATAATCGGATGGACCGCGATCGTTCTGTTCGCTGCAACGCTGGCGGGTATCTGGGTGCTGACGGAGCAAGACGCGGCGGAGACGTCGTTGCTGAGCGAGTCTACCGCGCGTGTGGTGGAGGGCCAGGCTACGGGCGTTCAGGCTGTCGATGCCACGGGTGAAGCTCAGGCGGAGAACGGAATGACCGGGGGCACCGATTCGGCTGCCTCGAATGTCCGGTCTGGCCGACTTGCTTCCATTCGCATGTGGGTGGGCACGAACGTCCGTCGCGTTGCCCATACCGTAGAATTTTTCTTCGTCGGGTTGTTCGCCTCGGTGGTCGTGGTTTGCCTTTCCAGGCGTCCGTGGAGCGTATGCTCCCGTTGCGTGCCCGTATTGCTCTTTTGCGCCGCCTGCTCCGTTGGCGATCAGGTGCATAAGATCTTTGTTCCCGGCAGGCATTTCGACGTTATCGATTTAGGATTCGATGCTGCGGGCTATGTCACCGCCATGCTGTTGGTATTGCTGGCAGCGGCGTTGGTGCGCCATGCGACTCGGCCGATCGGCGCCCATGCGAGGCGCTAGCCGGTAACAAACCCGTTTCTGATAATGCAACCTCTTTGAATTATTTTGTGTCGCGCGTATTTCCGAGCGGTCGGATTTGAGGGGCGAGCGGTAGAACGCTCGCCCTTTGTGCGCCACGATGCGGCACAATGTACCGCAAAAGCTGTTTGTATCCGGTACGAATCGTTCGTTGGTCTTTAATTCTTCTCAACGGAGGTGTTTGAGATGGCAAACGGATTGCTTTTGCGGCTTCGCGAGCGTGAGCTCAGCGCGAGCCCGGCGGAACGCAATGTCATCGCATATGTAAGCGCTCATCCGCACGAGGTGGTCGGGCTGTCCGTCCGCGGTCTTGCCGATGTCACGTTCTCCTCGCCCTCGAGCATTTTGCGCTTTTGCAAGCGTTTGGGTTTTGCGGGCTACAAGGAGTTCCAGCGCGAACTGATTGCCGAGCTGGCGCTCTTAGGTGACAAGAAAGACGTAGCCCTCGAGGACATCTCCATGGATGACAGCGTCGAACGTATCGTGGGGAAGGTGATGAAAAGCAACGTGCGCACGATTGAGGCGACGGCGCGAACGCTCGATTACACCGTCTTGGAGCGATGCGCGGCCCGTCTTAAGCGGGCACGCGCGGTCAATCTGTTCGGTATTGGTGCCTCTCGTTTGGTCGCGCACGACCTGGCGCAAAAGCTCATGCGTGTCGACAAAGAGTGCCATCTGTACGACGACTGGCATGATCAGCTCTTATGTGCCAAGAACATGCATGAGGGCGATATGGCAATCGCCTTTAGCTACTCGGGCTTGACGCAAGAGGTGCTGGACTGCACCGCCGAGGCTCAACGTCACAACTGTCCCGTCGTGGCCGTTACCAAAGTAGATGGATCATCCAAGCTTGCCACCATGGCCGATGCCGTGCTCGGCGTCGCTGCGAGTGAACCCTTGGTCCGCAGCGGTGCCATGGCTTCGCGTATGGCCCAGCTTATGGTTGTCGATGCCCTGTACGCTGCTTACGTTGCCAGCGACTACGAACGGGCGACGCATGTCATTAAGCAAAACTACATCGAGAAACAGGAAAGATGAGGTGAATGAAATGCTCGATTTAACAAAATTCACGACCGAACAGCGTAATCAAAGGTCAATGGACCTCGATACGATGACATCGCTGCAAATCGTCACGACGATGAACGATGAGGATCTTCGTGCCGTCCAGTCGGTCACGAAAGTGTTGCCCCAGGTTGCCACAGCAATCGACTGGGCTGCTGAGACACTCGAGCGCGGAGGGCGCGTCTTTTACATGGGCGCAGGCACCAGCGGTCGTCTGGGCGTACTCGACGCTTCGGAGTGTCCGCCCACGTTTGGCGTGTCACCCGATCTGATTGTCGGGCTCATTGCCGGAGGCGAGACGGCGTTTATCAAGGCTGTCGAAGGTGCCGAAGACAGCGAGGAGCTTGGCGCGAGCGACCTGCGGGAGCGTGGGCTCTCGGACAAGGATCTTGTCGTTGGCCTGGCGGCAAGCGGCCGTACTCCTTATGTGGTGGGCGGACTTGTGTACGCCAAGGCAACTGGGTGCAAGACCATTGCAATTGCCTGCAACCAAGGGTCGAAGATCGGGGAGAGCGCAGATCTTGCCATTGAGCCCGTGCCCGGTCCCGAGGTGCTGACCGGCTCAACGAGGCTCAAGGCGGGAACGGTTCAAAAGCTCATTCTCAACATGATTTCGACCGGTGCCATGGTCAAGATCGGCAAGGTATACCAAAACCTGATGGTCGATGTGCAGCAGACGAACGAGAAGCTGGTGGTGCGCGGGCAGAACATCGTGATGGAGGCGACCGGCTGCACGCGCGAGCGCGCTGTTCAGGCGCTTGCAGATGCCGGCGGCCACGTAAAAACCGCTATTGTCTCGATACTGCTGGACTGCGATGCCGAGCAGGCTACGGTAGCTCTTGAGCGGGCGCGAGGCCATGTCCGTGCTGCGGTGAGTGGCCATGAGAAAAGCAATGCCGATGCCCAATAGGTGCGCGGCGCGAGCTGATATGACATCCAGACGAGATACCCAATACAAGGAGGAGTTATGACGAACAAAGAGCTGGCTCAAAAGCTGCTGGACCTTTTGGGCGGTAAAGACAACGTGCTGGCAAACGCGGCGTGCATGACGCGCCTGCGCGTGACCGTCAAAGACGCGGGCAACGTCGACACGGAGGGCATTAAGGCACTCGACGGCGTGATGGGCCTGGTC
Source organism: uncultured Collinsella sp. (assembly GCA_900547655.1). GTDB lineage: Bacteria > Actinomycetota > Coriobacteriia > Coriobacteriales > Coriobacteriaceae > Collinsella. Next base: position 2,901 of record URHQ01000075.1, on the reverse strand, counting down.
GAGGACGACACGATGCAGATCGTGCTGGGTCCGGGCAAGGTGAATAAGGTGCTCGAGGAGTTCTCCAAGCTCACTGGCCTTGCGAAAGGCGTTGCCGACGAGAGCGTGGTTGACGCTGCGGCCACAAACAAGGCCGCGCAGAAGGCCAAGTACGAGTCTAAGCCGGTTCAGGCCTTCCTCAAGAAGATTTCCAATGTCTTCGTCGCCCTGCTTCCCGGCATCATTGCGGCTGGCCTCATCAACGGTATCTGCAACGTCATTAACGTCTCGACGGCAGGCGCGCTTGCAGGCGAGTGGTGGTACCAGGGCATTCGTTCCATGGGCTGGGCCCTGTTTGCCTATCTGCCCATCTTGGTGGGCTATAACGCGGCACGTGAGTTTGGTGGCTCCGCTGCGCTGGGCGGCATCGCCGGCATGATGTGTATCGCCAACAGTGCCATGCCCCTGCTTGCGCCTGGCGCGGCTGATCCTGCCACTGCCATTCTGCTGCCGCTCACCAGTGCGCAGTACAACCCCGCAGCGGGCGGCATGATCGCGGCTCTCATCGCTGGCGCATTTTTTGCCTGGATGGAGCGTCAGATTCGCAAGGTTATGCCCAACGCACTCGACACGTTCTTGTCTCCGCTACTGGTGCTCATCATCGGCGCCTTTGCTCTGATGCTCGTCATCCAGCCGGTTGGCGCATGGCTGACGACTGCCATCTTTAGCGTTTTGACCTTTATCTTCGAGAAGCTGGGCGTCCTGGGCGGCTATATCCTGTCGGCAGGCTTCTTGCCGCTGGTGTCCGTCGGCCTGCATCAGGCGCTCACGCCGATCCACGCTATGCTCAACGATCCCGACGGCGCTACCAAGGGTATCAATTACCTGCTTCCCATCCTTATGATGGCTGGCGGCGGCCAGGTCGGTGCCGGTTTGGCGCTGTACTTTAAGACCAAGAACGCCAAGCTCAAGAAGTACGTCGCAGAGTCCATTCCCGTTGGAATCCTGGGTGTGGGCGAGCCTCTGATGTATGCTGTTACGCTGCCGCTCGTTCGTCCGTTTGTGACGGCCTGCCTGGGTGCCGGATTTGGCGGCGCGCTCGCGGCGCTGCTTCACATCGGCACGGTTTCTCAGGGCGTTTCCGGTCTGTTTGGCCTGCTGATCGTTGTTCCTGGCCAGCAGCTCGGCTACGTTGCCGCTATGCTGCTTGCCTATGCCGCCGGCTTTGTCCTGACGTGGTTCTTTGGCGTCGACGAGCAGAAGATCAACGAGTTCTTTGGCGAGTAGTTTGATATCGCGAGCCGTGTTGCTCGGGGCTCGCGGCGCGCGGCAGATTTCTTGATGCTATGGTTGTGCCGGCGGGGCTAACTGCTCCGCCGGCCTTTTTTAAAGGAGCGTTGAAGCGTGAAAACGGGTATTTCGATTTATCTTTCCAGCCCTCTGCAGGATATTGAGCGGACGATTGAGCGTGGTGCCGAGGCGGGTGCGCGCTATGCGTTTACCTCACTGCATATTCCCGAGGATGGGGGAGCGGCGTATGCAGATAAAGTCCGTCATGTGCTGTCGCTGCTTTCCGCCCGCGGCATTGCGCTCATTGCCGATGTGGGGCCGCGTACGTGCGATTTGCTCGGGCTTGAGCGTATCGAGGACCTGCGCGATCTGGGGTTGGAATACCTTCGTTTGGACTATGGCTTTAGCGCCCAGCGGGTCGCGGAGCTGTCCGGTGTATTTCGCATTGTGGTCAATGCATCGACGGTGAGTTCTGATGAAATCGCATCGTGGCGTGAGGCCGGTGCCGATGTGACTCGTTTTGCCGCCTGCCACAATTTTTACCCCAAGCCTTATACCGGTTTAGCTCTTGAAGATGTTGCTCGGACGAATCTTCGTCTTGCGGCGCTTGGATTCGAAATCATGGCTTTTGTGCCGGGTGATGCTAACGTTCGCGGGCCGGTATTCGAGGGACTGCCGACGGTCGAGGCGCAGCGCGGTCGCGCGTCAAAGGTTGCTCTCAATATGCTTGAGCTTGCACATGGCGCCGATTGCGACATTGTGTTGGTCGGCGACCCCGATCTATCCGATGCGGGCTGGGCGCAGTTTGCTCAAGTTTCCGCCGGATACGTGGACCTGCAATGCGAGCTTGAGCCCGGTTATGCCTATGTGCGCGGGCAGATTCATCACGACCGGCCCGACTCGAGCGTCCTCATCTTTAGGTCTCAGGAGTCACGTACGACGCATAAGCCGGATTCCGTGCCGACGGATGCCGGAGCCGGCCTGCCGCGAAAGGCGGGGTCGATCGCTGTGAGCAATAGCGGATATGGGCGCTACGAAGGCGAGCTTGAGATTGCGCGGGTCGATCTTCCCGGTGACGAGCGCATGAACGTTGCGGGCCATATCACGCCCGAGGCAATGGAGCTGCTGCCGTTTATCAAGCGCGGATTCGGGGTACGGTTCGTTTAGCGTGTGACCCGTGGGCTACAATTGGCCCATCATACGAAGGCGCCTCGTGTGGCGTGTGCCTGCGTTGGCCGATCTATATTCGGAGGATTCCCATGACCGTACTGTTTGTTGAATATCCCAAGTGCTCGACCTGTAAGAAGGCCAAGGCATGGCTGGACGAACATGGGGTAGAGTATATCGATCGCGATATCGTTTTGGACAATCCCACGGCTGATGAACTTGCGACCTGGATTGCTCGTTCGGGGCTGCCGGTGCGGCGCTTCTTTAATTCATCGGGCATGAAATATCGAGAGCTGGGCCTGAAGGCGCGTCTGGATGCGGGCATGACGGATCGGGAGTGCTACGAGCTGCTGGCGACCGACGGCATGCTGGTCAAGCGTCCGCTGCTGGTGGGCGACGACTTTGCGATTCCCGGCTTTAGGGAATCGGCTTGGGCCGAGGCGTTGCTGTAGCTGTCTCTTATAC
>URHQ01000074.1 GCA_900547655.1 uncultured Collinsella sp. | reverse complement strand
ATCTTGCCCTTGACCTCGTCGGCATGCGCGATGACCTCATCCAAGCTGCCGTACTGCGCGATGAGCGCGCTCGCCTTTTTGGGGCCGATACCCGGTACGCCGGGAATGTTGTCCGACGTATCGCCCTTTAGACCGTAAAAATCGGGCACGAGCGCAGGCGTAATGCCGTGATACAGGTCATCCACGCTCTCGGGCGTCATAATCGCCACGTCGGACAAGCCCTTGCGGGTCGAGACCACGTTGACGTGCTCGGTCACAAGCTGATACATGTCGCGGTCGCCGGTCACCAGCAGCATGTCGCAGCCGGCCTCTTCACCCAGGCGCGCCATGGTTCCCAGGATATCGTCGCCTTCCCAGCCCTCGGACTGCAGAATCGGCACGTTGAGCGCGGTGAGCAGCTCCTTAATCATCGGAAACTGCGCATGCAGATCGGGGTCCATGGGCGAGCGTTGCGCCTTATACTGCGGCAGCATCTCCATGCGCACGCGCGGTTTGCCCTTGTCAAACGCCACAACAACGCCGTCGGGGTTAAAGGCGTCAATCATCTTGAGAAACATGTTCAGAAAGCCAAAGATCGCGTTGGTGGGGCGCCCGTCCGGCGCATTCATGGTGGGCGGCACGGCGTGGAAGGCGCGGTGCATGAGCGAGTTGCCGTCGATAACGGCAAAGGTGCGGCGCTTGTCAGACATATTGAATACCTCGCTTTGGGCTGGGCACGGTTTGCTCACTCCAGTTTACACGCTCCCCGCCCCGCGGCCACCGCACATCAGGCTTCCCTGCCGCCGCGGGCCCGCGCGTGATACGATGGCTCACGGTACATCAACCAGCACGATCGATCCGAAAGGAGCCTGCGTCATGGAGCGTCCCTGCGCATGGAAAAAGTACACGCCACAGCAAATCGAGGAGCTCGAGGAGCTTTGCCGCGGCTATAAGCAGTTTTTGAGCGAGAATAAGACCGAGCGCCTGTGCGTCAAGACCGGCATCAAGATGGCCGAGGAGGCGGGCTACGTCGACTTGGAGACCGTGATCGCCGAGGGCCGCACGCTCAAGGCCGGCGACAAGGTGTACGCCGCCAATCACGGCAAAGACCTCATGCTCGTCAACCTGGGCACCGCCCCGCTCGAGCAGGGCTTTAACATCCTGGGTGCTCACGTGGACTCGCCGCGCCTGGACCTTAAGCAGAATCCCGCCTTCGAGGCCGGCGACATGGCCTACCTCGACACGCACTACTACGGCGGCGTCAAGAGCTACCACTGGGTGGCCTCCCCGCTTGCACTCGTGGGCGTCATCTGCAAAAAGGACGGCACCACCGTCGACATCAACATCGGCGACAAGGCAGACGATCCGGTCTTTACCATCTCCGACCTGCTGATCCACCTCTCGAGCGAGCAGATGTCCAAGCCCGCCAAGGACGCCGTCGACGCCGAGATCCTCGACGTGATCGTGGGCGGCCGTCCCGTCAAGTTCGATGAAGACGACAAGGACGCTCCCAAGGAGCCCGTCAAGCAGATGTTCCTGGACATCCTCAAGGAGCAGTACGACGTCGAGGAGGAGGACTTCCTCTCCGCCGAGATCGAGGTCGTGCCCGCCGGTCCCGCCCGCGACATGGGCCTCGACCGCTCCATGATTTTGGGCTATGGCCACGACGATCGTGTCTGCGCCTATCCGTCCATGCTCGCCCAGATCGACGTCGCCAACGTGGAGCGCACGAGCATCACGCTCATCGTCGATAAGGAGGAAATCGGCTCCGTGGGTGCCACCGGTATGACGAGCCGCTTCTTCGAGAACACCGTCGCCGAGATCATGACGCTCGCCGGCGAGGATAGCCCGCTGGCCCTGCGCCGCGCGCTCGCCCGCAGCCGCATGCTCTCCTCCGACGTGTCCGCCGGTTTCGACCCGGGCTATGCCGGCAAGTTCGAGACGAAGAACGCCGCCTTTATGGGTCGTGGCCTGTGCTTTAACAAGTACACGGGCAGCCGCGGCAAGGGCGGTTCCAACGACGCCGATGCCGAGTACGTGGCCCTCGTCCGCGACATCATGGACGAGGCCGGCGTGGACTTCCAGACCTGTGAGCTCGGTCGCGTCAACGCGGGCGGTGGCGGCACCATTGCCTACATCATGGCCAAGTATGGCATGAACGTCATCGACTCCGGCGTTGCCGTCCTGTCCATGCACGCCCTGTGGGAGGTCGCCAACAAGGCCGATATCTACGAGGCCTACCGCGGCTACAAAGCCTTCCTCGAGCGCGCCTAACCAACCCTTCATCAGTTGCGGTGAAATACGGACTAAACTGGCCCATAAACGGCCAAAACAGACCGTATTCCACCGCAACTTCCTTTTTGGCAGAGGAGAGTCCATGCTGCAGGTCATCATTTCGCCCGCCAAGCAGATGCGCGTGGCCCAAGATGCTTTTGAAATCCTGGGCATTCCACCCTTTGTGCACGAGACGGCTCGCCTCCACCGCGCACTGCTAGATATCGAACGGAAAGAAGGCAGCGGCGGCCTGCAGGCGCTATGGAACGTGAGTGACAAACTGCTGGGGCCTTGTCTCAACACCCTGCATGAGTTCGGGCCCATCCTGAAAAACGGCGATCTCGACAATCCCGCGCTCGCCCGTCACCTCTCCCCTGCCGTCATGTCCTATCACGGCATTCAATACCAGAGCATGGCGCCCGAGGTGATGGATTCCGCACAGCTCGCATGGCTGCAAGACCATCTCTGGATCCTCTCGGGGCTTTACGGATGCGTACGCCCCTTTCATGCCGTTGAACCGTATCGGCTGGAGATGGGCGCGAAGCTCGCCGTTGACGATGCCCGAGACCTCTACGCGTTTTGGAGCGACAAGCTCGCGCGGGCTATCGCCCCGGCAGGCTCAAGCACCACGATCGTCAACCTCGCCAGCGTAGAGTATGCCAAAGCCGTTCTGCCCCACCTCGCAGGAGACGCCACGGCCGTCACATGCCTCTTTGGCGAGGGTCTCCGCAACGGGAAGCCCATCCAACGGTCGACCGCCAGCAAAAAGGCGCGCGGCTCCATGGTGCGGTGGATGGCAGAAAACAAGCTCGAGGATGCAAGCGAACTTACCGCATTCAACATCGGCTATCGGCACATCCCCGAGCTTTCAGACAAAAACACCCTGGTTTTCATGAACGCGCAGGCACAATAGGCCCGCCGTTTCCAAACACCCCGTTACTCCGCCAAGCCATCGGCCTTTGCAATCTCGCTCGTCGAGCCATCTTGGTAGGTAATCTTAACGTGCTCTACGTCGGATACCGTAACGCCCGACGGAGGTTCCAGACGCCACTCCGTCAGAGCGATATCCATGGTCGTGGGCACATCGCCCTGATCTTTGAGCTTCACCGTCAGCGTTTTGAGCGTCGCATCAAACGCCACGTGTTCGATTTCTTCGCCCGGAATAGACCCGCCGCTCAGCTGCAGCTGCACAAACTCGTCGCGCGGATACCAATAGTCGCCCGGTGCGGCAACCGTGTTGCCACCAGAAACTTTCATGGTCATAATCGGCAGGCCCTCGTCGGCTTCAAACCCCCAGGTGGCGCCGCCAGGACCGCCGAACGTCCAAATACAAAAGGCAATCACCAGCACGGCAAGCACCGCAAAACCAATCGCGACCAACCCATGGTGCGCACGGCTTTCCTCGGCCGATACATCCCATTGCGTCTCTCGATATAGATGCTTGTCTTCCATGTACGCCTCCCCACAAGCACGCTCGTTAGGCCAATCGTACCCATTCGAGCTATACTTGAGCCCATTACATAAACGGGGAGCTTGCAGGACAAGACGGCAGGCTGAGACTGGGCGCGCCCGCCCTGACCCGCAAACCTGATATGGGTAATGCCAACGAAGGGAGCCGTGCCAATGAGCACACAGACCGAGCCCAAGCTCGTCACGCAAATCGACTTCGCCCGTGCCGGGCAGATCACGCCGCAGATGAAGGAAGTCGCCGAGCGCGAGCATCGCGACCCCGAGTACATCCGCGAGCGCGTGGCCGACGGCCGCATCGCCATTCCCGCCAACATCGTGCACATCAAAAAAGGCATGCGCGCCTTTGGCGTCGGTGAGGGCCTGTCCACCAAGGTCAACGTGAACCTGGGCATCTCGGGCGACAAGGCCGATGCCGCCGAGGAATGGAAGAAGGTCAAGATCGCCGAGGACTTTGGCGCCGACGCCATCATGGACCTCTCAAACTCGGGCAAGACGCGCCAGTTCCGCCAGCAGCTCATCGACGAGACGCCGCTCATGGTAGGCACCGTCCCCATGTACGACGCCATCGGCTACATGGAAAAGCCGCTGGTCAAGCTCACCAAGGACGACCTGTTCGAAGTCGTGCGCGCGCATGCCGAGGACGGCGTGGACTTTATGACCATTCACTGCGGCATCAACAAGTCGGTCACCAAGACCTTTAAGGAGACCGGCCGCCTGATGAACATCGTGAGCCGCGGCGGCTCACTGCTGTTTGGCTGGATGGAGGTCACCGGTAACGAGAACCCGTTCTATGAGTTCTACGACGAGTTGCTCGAGATTTGCCACGAGTACGACGTGACGATTTCGCTCGGCGACTCCTGCCGCCCGGGCTGCCTCTACGACTCCAACGACGCCACCGAGACCGCCGAGATGATCGAGCTGGGCAAGCTGTGCAAGCGCGCTTGGGCCGCCGGCGTCCAGGTCATGGTCGAGGGCCCGGGTCACATGGCGCTCGACGAGATCGCTGCCAACATGAAGCTACAGAAGCGCCTGTGCCACAACGCCCCGTTCTATGTGCTCGGGCCGCTGGTGACCGATATCGGCGTGGGTTACGACCACATCACCGCTGCCATCGGCGGCGCCATCTCCGCCAGCTCCGGTGCCGACTTCCTGTGCTACGTGACACCAGCAGAGCACCTATGCCTGCCTAACGCCCAGGATGTGCTCGACGGCCTCATGGCCACCAAGATCGCCGCACACGCCGCCGACATCGCCAAAAAGGTGCCCCACGCCCGCGACATGGACGACAAGATGGGCCAGGCACGCCGCAAGCTCGATTGGGACGCCATGTGGAAGTGCGCACTCGACCCGGTTACGGGCAAGAAGCGCTACGAGGAGTCCCCCGCCGCCACCGAGGGCACTTGCACCATGTGTGGCAAGATGTGCGCCGTCCGCACCGTCAACAAGATTTTCGAGGGCACCACGATCGACCTCGGCATGGAGGACTAGCCCTGTCGCCGCGGCCGCTTCTGGCGGCGAGCTGGTGCCTGTCAATTGTTGACGTATGAACATTTGCTTGCATTTGCGTAAAGATTGCATCGCCCGCCCGGGTTCGACATAGAGTCGGCCCGGGCATCTTTATAATGCTGGCTTATAGACCCATTTGATTCCGACCGAACAAGGGAGCGAACATGGATCGCAGTAAGGTACCTGCCGTTCTATCCATCGCAGGGTCCGATTCCAGCGGTGGCGCCGGCATTCAGGCCGACATCAAGACCATCACGGCGCACCGCCTGTATGCCGAGACGGCCATCACCGCCATCACCGCACAGAACACCCTGGGCGTCACCGCCGTGCAGAACATCTCCCCAGATATTGTCGCGGCGCAGATCGATGCCGTTTTTGACGATATCCGCCCCAACGCCGTCAAGATTGGCATGGTTTCCTCTGCCGAGATTATCGATGTTATCGCCGACCGCCTGAGCGCTTGGAACGCGACAAACGTGGTAGTCGACCCCGTCATGGTAGCCACCTCGGGCGCACGGCTGATTGCCGAAGATGCCGCCGAGGCGCTCACCCGCCGCCTGTTCCCGCTAGCGACGGTTATCACGCCCAATATTCCCGAGGCCATGGCGCTGCTCGATTACGAGGTCGATTCCGAGCGCACGCAGCAAAATGCTGCCATGCTTCTCACCCGCCGCTTTGGCTGCGCGTCCCTCGTTAAGGGTGGGCATCTTGTCAACGAGGCCAACGATGTACTGGCCGAACCCGCGCCACTCGATGACGAGGGCAACCATCTGGGAGATCCACTCACCACGTGGTTCCGCCACAAGCGCATCGAGACCGACAACACGCACGGCACCGGATGCACGCTCTCGTCCGCCATCGCCTGCGCGCTGGCTCAGGGCATGGATCTTGCCGACGCCGTCAACGCCGGCAAGGCCTACCTAACGGGCGCCCTGGCCGCCGGCTTTGACATGGGCAAAGGCTCCGGCCCCGTCAACCACATGTGGCAATACTGACCTGTAGGAACGACAAAAACGAACACGCCGTTTACCTGCTGGTTTAAGTACGACAACAACGGCAGAATCGCGTAAAAACGGGTTAGCACGCGCACTTGGGATAATTTGGGGATATGAAAGCCGCGCGGGCGTGCACCCGGAATATTCTCATTTATTAACACAAAGAGGCCCCTCCCCGGGACTACCGGGGAGGGGCCTGTCCTTATGGTCTGGCGATAACCACCTGGTCGCCGTCCTCGTCGAGGTACGGCGTGATCGCGATGCCGCGGTCGCTCTCGACCACGATGTAGGCTCGATTCGTCGAGCGCTCGGTCGCGATGTACGAATTGACTCCACCAGGCAGATCGTACAGGGGACCTTCCGACTGGTCCATGACAGTCATGTCAGATGCCGCCTGGGCATTCTTGGGCGCCAAGGCTGAGCAGACGATGATGATGAGCGCAGACATTGCGATGAGGCACGCGATCGCATAGGCGAGGCTGAGCATCTTCTCTCTCGGTTTCATGTCACTCCCTGACGAGGTAGTCGTCGGCCTCGGGCTTGCCAGTGGCGCGTCCCACGGCAACATAGCGGATCTTCCCGCTGCCGCCGGTGTAGCGTCCCCAGATAAAGCCGTCCGCGGACTTATACCAGTCGTCGAGCACGACAGTCTGCCCCCTGCTGTAGGAGGCCACCACGGACCCGGAGAGGGACGGCGCCGAGCGCACGTTGAGCTTGAAGACGGTGCAGCGGTAGCGGCCTCCGAAGCTCTCGGTCTCAGTCGCCTGCTGGGTCGGCTGCTTCGCGGGAGCCTGCTGAACGGGTGCGGAATTCGATACCTTGATTCCGAAACTCTCGAGGTAGATTCGGGCCAGGTCATCGAGGTATTCATTGAACTTCTGCAAATCGCCGCCGTTGTCGATGAAGCCGTTCTCGGCGAGGCGGTAGTTGATGCCGCGCGCGGCAGCCCTGTTGACGTTGGCGAGGTCGGAATGCTTGACGAGCTTCTGCGCCCGTCCCGGCATAAATGCTGACAACTTGTCCGCCAGCGTCTTGTCGTAGGAGTCCGGGCTGAACTTCGAGCTGATGATCACATGGGCACCGTGAGGTGTCTTGAGGCCGCTGGCATCCATATGCAGCTCAACGACGGGACCGTCAGCCTTGAGGCTGTTCAGCCCGCCGTCCGCATACCAGTTGCGCGAAGTGTCGCAAAGCACCACCTGATCGCCGCCAAGCTCCTTGATGCGCCTGCCGAGCGCACGCACGCGCTCGGCCTCGGTGTACCCGCCGGCGCAGCAGCCGGGGTCGCCGGCGCCGTGCCCGCAGATGACGAACAGCTTGGCCACGCTATTCCTCGCCGCCCTCGTGAGACGGTCCCGGCTGCGCGCCGCCAACCTCTGGCAGGTCGGTCGCGACACTGGTTAGCAGCGACACGACGGCGGCGACGCCCGCCACGCTCGCGACCTGCACCCAGTCGAGGTCCGTGAATCCGACGCTCCCGGTACCGATGAGCGCCACCGCCGTCTGAGCAGCCGTCTTGACGGCGCGGGTGAGGGCCGCGATTGCCCATTCCTCGTACTTCTCCATGATGCTAGTCCTCCGATTCTCCCCTGATGGGGGCGTTGACGATTTCCTGGTAGTAGTGGGTGCCGGTGCCATTTCCGCCCATGCCGTGGTAGGCCCCGTAGACCTGCGAGGCCTCCTGCTTGACCCAGTCGGGGCAACCCTTGCCGCTGACCACGTAGCGCTCATGGAGGTCAACGAGGCGGCTTCGCAGCATCGTCCGAGTGCCCTCCTGCATCGCGTCCATGAGCCGGTACAGGCGCATGAGCGCACCCGCGAGGGCCGCGAGGACAACCGGCACGGCCCACTGGACGGCCGCGCTGGCTAGTTCTTCCATTCGCATGCCCCCACTAGGCCGTCAGCTGCTTCCATGCAGACTCGCTGCCGAACGTGCCCGGCTCGATTGTGTTGCCGTCCATCAGCGACTCGTAGACCTGGCCGTACTTGGTGACGCGGTCGCCCTTGGCGTAGGACTTGCCGCTGACCCACTCGGGAACGCTCTCGCCACCGGCCGTTGACGCCACGACCTTCGCCCAGTGCTGGGGGTCGGAAGCGGGATCCGCCGCAGTCGCCGTGTGGCCGGAAATAGCCTTGTAGAGCGCGCCCTGCCAGAGCACGCGGTCTCCTTGCGCATAGACGTGACCGCATGCGTAGAGCGGATAGAGCGCCGGAACCTTCAACGCATCATCGTCGGAGAGGGCGGCCGCCTGGATCTGGGCGAGCATGAGGGCCGCGTCCTGCGGCGTGCCCTCATCGGGGACGAGAGTCCACACCTGCCAGATGGCGCCGTCATGCTGCTCATAGGAGAGCACCGTGTGGTAACCGGCGCCGGGGTTGGGTTCCGCCGCCTCGCGAATCGGCAGACCGGAGCCGTCCGTGGTCAGGTAGACAGATCCAGATACAAATTGTCCGTAAAACATTTTTCTCCTTAATGGTTGATTCTTTCCCAAAGCTCCGGGGCCGCATCGGGCTCAGATCCGATACGGGGTGCATGCGTCTGCAGGCACTTGTACAGGCTGCTTCCATATGCCACGCGCACGCCGGCGGCATACGAGGCCTCACCCACATACCACGGTCGGATGAGCTGGGGTACCTTCAGCGCGTCCTCGTCACCGAGAGTCTCGGCGGACATGGTGGCAAGCCGCACCGCGTCATCGCGTACCCCGTCCGGCACGACACTCCATACTTGGTAGATGGAACCGCCCCGCTGCTCATACGCCATGTCCGCCTTGAAACCCTCGGGGGTCTCAGGCTCATCAGACGCGAGAATCGGGAGACCCCTCCCGTCTGTCGCCAGGCGCACCGCGGGCCCGACAAGGGTCCCGATCAATGCCATTTAGACTCCTTTCTCTCGACCTCTCGTGGCAGAAATCCCACGCGCGTATCCTCTCCTTGAGAGCCCACGCGTCTGGGATTTACGGGATTGGAGAGCATGATGAAAGTTGCAGAGGCCACCTCGAGGTACATGGACGACAAGCGCGGCAGGCTGCGCGCCTGCACTCTGGCCGGTTACGAGAGCGCGCTAGCGCTGCACGTCCTACCTCGCTGGGGCGAGCTGGAACTCGAGGCGATAACGCCCGAGGACGTACAGGGCTGGATTGATTCGTTTGAGCTGCCGGGGGCTGCCGAAAAGGCATACAAGACCCTGCGCCAGGTAATCCGCTGGGCCATCCGCAGGCTCGGTGTGAGGATGTACGATCCCACCGCCGCCGGTGTCGAGCTGCCGCGCAAGCCGGCGCACCGCCCCCGCACGATGGAGGCAAGCCAGGTCCGCACCTACCTCCGCGCACTATGGGGACACGAATGCGAGGCGGTCGCGATCTGCTCGGTAACCCTCGGGCTGCGGCGCGGCGAGGCATGCGGCCTCAAGTGGTCGGACATCGACCTGCGCACCGGCGAGGTCCGCATCCGCCGCTCAAGGCAGGTCGTTCGCGGCAGTGAGGTCGTCGAGGCGCCGAAGACCGAACGCTCCGCGCGATCCTGCTGGCTCCCCCGCTTCGCGGTCAAGCGCCTGCGCACGCTGCGAAAGGGCCGCTCGGGCTGGCTATGCGAGCTGTCGCCCGACGCCATCGCTCGGCACATTAAGTCCGCCTGCCGCCGTGCCGGCGCCGCCTGGACCTCGATGACCGAATGCCGCCACACGTGGGCGACGCTCGCCGTGGAGGCCGGCGTGGGTATCGAGACCGTGGCCATGATGCTGGGGCATACCGACATTGGGACGGCCTACGAGCACTACATCGTGCCGAGACCACGCATCTGCAAGGATGCGCAGAGGGTGGTGGAGCGGCTGATACTCGGGAGCTAGGATTCTGTATCCCCGAGAATTGTGGCAAAGACGAATGTAGGGAAGAGCTATCAAGAATACTGCTATGACATGCCGCTAAACAGGATGGCGGCGCTCGTCTGCACCTATCAAGGACGCCCTCTAGCATCGACCTTATTCTCCACGTCAATGTTTGCCATGACATGTACCAACGCCGGAATGTGCGCTGACTGCCTCTACGTCTCTCGTGTCTTTAACTTTAGTGTCCACGCTTACTATGCGGGCGGCAAGCTATTCCTCATGTCCGATGACACACTATGTAGCGCAGTATTCATAGTGTTTTAGATGCAGACCACGGCCTGACCGGAGAAGTCTCCAGACGTCATGGAGAAACAGAAGACGGTTCCATTTGTGTCGATCTTGACGTAGCCCGAGGCGGAGCCCACGTTAAGACATCCAAACGCCTCCGTCACCGGTTTAAAAGGTAGCTGACAAACGGTGCGACCGGTATGTCCCGTAAGAGAGATGTTTTTCAGCTGGACGACAACGATGCGCCCGATGCCAACACAAGTGACGCCGTTGGCTGGAGCTGTGACGACGGCCTGGGATACAGAATGCTAGACACTCGGAATTTCGTAGTACCAAACGTCAACGGTTAC
>URHQ01000073.1 GCA_900547655.1 uncultured Collinsella sp. | reverse complement strand
CTCCGGTCTCGTGGGGCTCGGAGATGTGTATAAGAGACAGCAACTGTGCTGCCGGGCTTGATGTTGCACATATCGATGCCGTGCAGACAGCAGGCGACGGGCTCGGTCATAGCACCCTGCTCAAAGCTGGTGTGATCGCCCAACTTGTAGACTTGCTGCATATCGACGGAGCAGTACTCGGCAAAGCCGCCGTTAACGGTGGTGCCGTAACCGGTCATATGCTCGCAGTAGTGGTTGATTCCGTCGCGGCAGGGTTCACAGCAGCCGCAGGGATGGTTTGGGTCGATGCACACGCGATCGCCCGGTTTAAAGCCGGCGACGTCGCTGCCCACGGCCTCGACAACGCCCGCAAACTCATGACCAAGGATCGTGGGCGGGGTAACGTCGGCTGCACCCTTGTCGCCTTCATAGATATGAACGTCGGTACCGCAGACGCCGCAAGCTTTGACGTTGATCAGAACGTCGCGCCTGCCCACGGCCGGCTTTGCCGATTCCTCGACTCTGAGGTCGTGCTTTCCATAGAAGACCGCGCTTTTCATGGTGACTCCTTAACGTGGCGGTGAATATTGTAATGAAGTATAGGCATGTCTACAGGTATAGACAAGCACATCTAGACAAGTTGAAAAGAAATATAATTTGCGGCCATAAGCTATGTTAGATTTAGCAGGCAAAATACTGGACTTATACCGTTTACGGCCAATAATCGACCGCTGACCGAACATAGAAACCGTATCAACTTGTCTAGATAAGTGATATGATAAAAATAGAAGCGCAAGAAGCCGGGGACACGGGCCCACCCGTCCTATTGCACGAGGTACACGCAAACGGCGCGTCTGCGGTCTCGAGTGAAGCCAAAACCGCAGCGCTCCGAATGAAGAGAGGGGGATTCCCCGTCATGATGCAAAAGATACAACGTTTCGGCGGTGCAATGTACACGCCTGCAATTCTTTTCGCATTTTCCGGAATCGTCGTCGGCCTGGGTACGTTGTTTACCACCGAGGCGATCTTTGGCGAGATGGCCACTGCGGGCCATCTTTGGTTTGATTGCTGGAATGTGCTGCTCCAGGGTGGTTGGACGCTCTTTAACCAGATGCCGTTGCTGTTTTGCGTAGCGTTGCCAATCTCGCTCGCGAACAAGCAGAACGCTCGCTGCTGCATGGAGGCTTTGGCCATCTACCTTACCTTCAACTACTTTGTAAGCACAATCTTGGGGCAGTGGGGCCCTGTCTTTGGAGTCGACTACTCTGTCGAGGCGGGCAGCGGTACTGGTCTTGCCACTATCGCAAGCATCAAAACGCTTGATATGGGCATCATGGGCGCGCTTATCATTTCAGGTATCGCCACGATGCTTCACAACAAGTATTTCGACACCGAACTTCCTGAGTGGCTGGGCGTGTTCTCGGGCTCCGTGTTCATCTATATGATCGGTTTCTTCGTTATGGTTCCGGTCGCTCTTATCGCCTGCCTGGTGTGGCCGCATGTTCAGGCTGCTATCTCTGCCTTCCAGGGATTCATCCTTTCCGCCGGTACGTTCGGCGTGGGTGTCTTTGCTTTCTTCGAGCGCGTGCTGATCCCTACAGGCCTGCACCACTTTATCTATACGCCGTTCTATTACGACAACGCGGCGGTCAACGGCGGCATCTTTGCTGCTTGGGCCAATATCCTGCCCCAACTGGCTGCCGATCCGAGCATTGCTCTTAAGGATGCCGCACCCTGGGCTGCCTATACCTGCCCTGGTTGGACTAAAGTCTTCGGCTCGCTTGGCGTCGCCATTGCGTTTTATATGACCGCCAAACCCGAGCGCAAGCAGCGCGTCAAGGCTCTGCTGATCCCGGTCACCCTTACCGCTATGCTTTGCGGTATCACCGAGCCGCTTGACTTTACCTTCCTGTTCATTGCGCCCGGCCTGTTCGTCGTCCACTGCGTGCTCGGAGCGCTCGGCTGCATGGCTCAAAACCTCCTTGGCGTCGTGGGCATCTTCGACGGCGGCATCATCTCGATGCTCTCGTGGGACTGGCTGCCCCTTTGGGCCGCACACGGTCTGCAGTACGCCATCTCCATCCTTGTCGGTCTGTGCTTTACCGCCCTTTGGGTCGTGGTCTTCCGTTTCCTGATCGTCAAGTTCGACTTTAAGACCCCCGGTCGCGAGGATGACGATGTTGAGGTCGAGCTCAAGTCCAAGGCCGACTACAAGCAAAAGCAGGGCGGTGCTGGCAAATCGGTCGCCCAGAGTAAAGATGATGAGCGCTTGGTGCTTGCCGAGAACATCCTCGATCTGCTCGGTGGCGCGGATAACATCATCGATGTAACTAACTGCGCTACCCGTCTGCGCGTTAACGTCAAGGACAAGGGCGTCGTTGCACCCGAGGCTTCCTTCAAGGCGATCGGTACGCATGGCTTGGTGGTCCAAGGTCAGTCAATTCAGGTCATCATCGGCCTTACCGTCCCGCAGGTTCGCGAGAAGTTCGAGAGTCTTCTGAAGTTCGAGAGTCTTCTGTAAACCATCGTCCATCGAAACAATCGGCCTTGCAGAGCCGGTATGCACCGCAAGGCCGATTCTAGAGATAAAAAACTCCACTTCTAGGTAACAATTCCAAACCGCGCAAGGCCGCGTGCGGGGACGGATTGAGCAAGCGGCCAGAATGAGGAGGACATCATGTCCAAGAAGAACTATGCCGTGACCATTGCCGGCGGTGGCTCCACCTTTACCCCGGGCATCGCTCTGATGCTGCTTGAGGAGCGCGACCGCTTCCCGGTCAACAAGGTGACCTTCTACGACAACAACGCCGAGCGCCAGGAGACCGTGGCCAAGGCCTGCGAGATCTACTTCCACGAGAACGCCCCCGAGGTTGAGTTTAGCTATACCACCGACCCCGAGACCGCATTCACCGGGACCGACTTCGTCCTTGCTCACATCCGCGTCGGCCTGTACGCCATGCGCGAGCTCGACGAGAAGATTCCTCTCAAGTACGGCTGCGTTGGCCAAGAGACCTGCGGTGCCGGCGGTATCGCCTACGGCATGCGCTCCATCGGTGGTGTCATCGAGATCCTCGACTACATGGAGAAGTACAGCCCCAACGCCTGGATGCTCAACTACTCCAACCCCGCGGCCATCGTCGCCGAGGCCTGCCGCGTGCTGCGCCCCAACAGCCGCATCATCAACATCTGCGACATGCCGATCGACCTTATGGATAAGATGAGCCGTATGTGCGGCATCAAGGATCGTCGCGAGCTGCAGTATAGCTACTACGGCCTCAACCACTTTGGTTGGTGGAGCAAGATCTACGACAAGGACGGCAACGACCTCATGCCGCAGATTAAGGAGCACATGGCTAAGAACGGCTACCTGGACGGCATCGAGCACGAGGCCGGTAAGGAGCAGCATGTCGAGGAGAGCTGGATTCACACCTTCGGCAAGGCCAAGGATGTCTATGCTGTCGATCCCGAGACGATTCCCAATACCTACCTCAAGTATTACCTGTACCCGGACTATGTCGTCGAGACGTCTGACCCCAACTACACTCGCGCCAATGAGGTTATGGACGGCCGCGAGAAGAAGGTCTTTGGCGCTTGCCGCGACATCATCGCCAAGGGTACTGCCAAGGACGGCGGCTTTGAGCCAGATGTACATGCCAACTACATCGTCGACCTTGCCTGCGCACTGGCCGAGAACACGCTCGAGCGCTTCCTGCTGATTGTCCCCAACGATGGTGCTGTGCCCAACTTCGACCCGACGGCCATGGTCGAGGTGCCTTGCATCGTCGGTTCCAACGGCTTTGAGAAGATTTGCCAGGGCCCGATCCCGCAGTTCCAGAAGGGCCTCATGGAGCAGCAGGTTTCCGTCGAGAAGCTCGTTGTCCAGGCTTGGGTCGAGGGCAGCTACCAGAAGCTCTGGCAGGCGCTCACGCTCTCCAAGACCATTCCTTCGGCAAGCGTTGCTAAGCAGATCCTGGACGAGCTCATCGAGGCCAACAAGGATTTCTGGCCCGAGCTTAAGTAAGGACTACTGTCTAGAACTCTCACGCATCTCTGCTTCATTTGCGCCGCCGCGGTGTCCGGATTCGCCCGGATGCTGCGGCGGCGCTATACTTATGAAGTTTGAAGTACCTGTACCAAAAGGAGCTGTCGTGTCCCTTTCCATCGGTATCGTGGGCCTGCCCAACGTGGGCAAGTCGACGTTGTTCACCGCGCTTACCAAAAAGACCGGCCTTGCCGCCAACTACCCGTTTGCCACGATCGACCCCAACGTGGGTATCGTCGATGTGCCCGATAGCCGCCTGCAAAAGCTCGCCGACATCGTCAACCCGGGCCGCATTGTGCCGGCGACGGTCGAGTTTGTCGACATCGCTGGCCTGGTGAAGGGCGCCAACGAGGGCGAGGGCCTGGGCAACCAGTTCTTGGCCAACATTCGCGAGACCGACGCCATCTGTGAGGTCGTGCGCTACTTTAAGGATCCCAACGTCATGCGCGAGGTGGGCCGCACGGGCGAGTTCGTCGACCCCGCCGGTGACGCCGATACCATCATGACCGAGCTCATCCTGGCCGACATGGGCACGCTCGAGAAGCAGCTGCCTAAGCTCGAGAAGGAGGCCAAGCGCGATAAGGAGCTCATGCCCAAGTTCGAGGTGGCCAAGCGCCTGCTTGCCTGGCTCAACGAGGGCAAGCGCGCCGCATCCATGGAGATGACCGACGAGGAGCGTGCTGCCGCCAAGGGCCTGTTCCTGCTCACCATGAAGCCCATCCTGTATGTGGCCAACGTGGACGAGGATATGCTCAACGACGATCTGGCGCCCATCGATGGTGTCAAGCCGCTGCCGATCTGCGCCAAGATCGAGGCCGAGCTTTCCGAGCTCGATCCCGAGGATGCCGCCGATTATCTGGAGAGCCTGGGCCTGGAGCAGCCCGGCCTGGACGTGCTCGCGCAGGCGGCCTATAAGCTGCTCGGTCTGCAGTCGTTCTTTACGGCCGGCGAGATGGAGGTCAAGGCCTGGACGGTTCGTCAGGGCGCGACCGCCCCGCAAGCCGCCGGCGTCATCCACACCGACTTTGAGCGCGGCTTTATTAAGGCCGAGGTCATTGGCTACGACGACTACATCGAGCTCGGCGGCGAGCAGGGCGCCAAGGCCGCCGGCAAGCTGCGTATTGAGGGCAAGGACTATGTCATGGCCGATGGCGACGTCGTGCACTTCCGCTTTAACGTGTAAGGACGACGCATATGTTTAAATATGGCAAAAAAGCTGGCTACATGGGTATTGCGCTGCTCGTACTTGCGGTGATTCCGCTGGTGGTTGCAGCGTGTGTTATCCCCAACATTGGCCCCGAGGTGGCAACGAAGTTTAACGCCGCCGGCGAGGTGACGCGCTGGGGCAAGAGCTACGAGCTGCTGGCACTGCCGGTGCTCAACCTGCTGCTGAGCGTGGCGACGTACTTTACGGCGGGACGCCAGGCAAAGAACAACGAGGACTCCGCTGTGATGGCACGTCTTACGTGCGAGCGCTACCTGCGTAACGGCTGCATCACGGGCGTGTTCCTCAACGTGATCAACGTCTACTTTATGTATTCGGCGATTACTGGAACGGGCTTTGGCTTTGGTTTCTAGCTTGTCCTTTTAGGCAACGAGCCTACAAGCAAATTCGATGGCTGCTGCGAGGCCGCCGCTCGATCGTGGTTTAAAGACCATGTCGGCGGCGGTCTCGTTTTCGTATCCTGCGCCACGAAGGGCGAGTGCGGTACCGGCTTCCAGGAGAAGCGGCAGACCGCGTTGGCTGGTTGCGATTACGGCAGTCTGATTGAGCGAGCAGCTGTGCGCCTGGCATTGGATAGCAAGTTCACCTTGCGCCGGGCAAGGGACCAGAACAGCGGCGACGCGACTTGATAGCAATGCAAATGCTGTGCGCTCATCGGGCGAAAGGCATTCTGCTTCAACGACGACGAGCTTGGGCGGCGCGCTGTTTGTGCGAAGCGTGGCTCGGTACATGCGGACCGAAGAACCCGACATAGAAAACTCCTGTGTATTCGGCAAAACGTAAACTATAGTTTACGTTTATGTTCGGCTCCATTTCAAACTCGGCTGCATGGACGAACGTGCGAAACAGATTCTTGGCAGGCGGGTCGAAGAGACACGCAGGGACCTTGGTATCTCCAAGGTTGATTTTTGTGTGGCAACAGGAATCAGCCGACCCTACCTCGACCGAATCGAAGATGGGACGGCAAATTTCACGCTCAAGGTTCTATTTAAGATCGCGCCCGCACTCGGCATGACGGTGTCAGAGCTTCTCGAGGGTATCGAATAGGGGATACCCGTCGACAACTGAATTACGCCATCGGGATGCGGTCGTGGTTGACTTGGCTGTAGAACAGGCGCTGGATCTCGGCGGCATCGCGTGACTGGCCGAGTGCCCACATGGTCTTGGCCACGAGCGTCTCGGTGGTCATGTCGTCGCCGCGCAGAATACCCGGATGATCGGCGTAAGCACGGCCGACCTCATAAACGCCCAGATCGAGGCCCTCTTCGGGGACCTGCGTGGTCATAACGACGGTGCGGCCCGAATCGACCCAGCGGAAAATAGCCTCTTGGAACGACTCGCCCGACTCACCAAACTCGGGGATACCGCCAATGCCAAAGGTCTCAAGGATTACAGCATCGTAGCTATCGGCAAGGGCGTCGAGGATGCCCGGGTTTACGCCGGGCGTAAGCTTGAGTACAAATACGCGCGGATCGATGCTGTCGTAGAAACGCACCGGGTTTTCGCCCTGATGCGTGCCGTGAAGCCCGTTGCGCACGATGCGGTCATTGCGGATGTAGGCAATGGGCGGATAGTTGACGCTAATGAACGCGTTAAAGCTCATGGTGCGCTGCTTGCGGGCGCGCGTGCCGGAAATGGCGACGCCGCCAAACACAATCGACACATCGTGCGAGTGCTCGTCGAGCGCATAGAGCAGGCTCTGATATAGGTTGAGCTTGGCGTCGGTAAAGGGATTGCCCATGGGCTTTTGCGAGCCGGTGAGTACGATGGGCTTGGGGCTGTCCTGAATCAGGTAGGAAAGCGCTGCTGCGGTGTAGCTCATGGTGTCGGTGCCGTGCAGAATCACGAAGCCGTCGTGGTCGGCATAGCCTTCGACGATGACGTCGCGGATACGCATCCAGTCGCTCGGGCGCATATTGGTGCTGTCGATGTTCATGGGCTGCACGACGTCGAGCTCGCAGAGGCCCGAGATCTCGGGGACGCTCTGGGCGAGCTCCTCACCGGTCAGGGCGGGGGATAGGCCGTTACCGTCTTCGGTCGATGCGATGGTGCCGCCCGTGGCGATGAGAAGGATGCGCTTCATGCTGGTATTCCTATCGTATTTGCCGCCGCAAGGGCGGAGTCGTTCGGCAGTATTGTGGCACAGGGCGTCGAATGTTCAAACGTATTACATCATCTGTAACGTTTGGTAACACTTCAATTGTCGTCAAATAGGGGCCCAGGTCGTGCGTTTGCCGTGCGCTGATGGCTGCGAGGGACGAGAAACCCCATATAAACGTGTACACTATGGGAGTTATTTTCGTTCATTCACGCGGGTGGGCACCGGCTCCCCGCCAACAAGAGGGGGAAACCATGGATCAAAAGGCTTCCGCAAAGGTCCTCGTACTCGACTTTGGTGCGCAGTACGGTCAGCTCATTGCCCGTCGCGTCCGCGACCTCAACGTGTATTCCGAGATTGTCCCCTGCGACATCTCGGCTGACGAGATTCGCGAGATGAACGCCTCTGCGCTCATCCTTTCTGGCGGCCCGGCCTCCGTGTACGCCGAGGACGCTCCGTCCATCGATCCTGCCATCTTTGACCTGGGCCTTCCCGTCCTGGGCTTCTGCTACGGCCATCAGATCACGGCCGTGACGCTCGGCGGCAAGGTCGGCCACTCCGAGGTGGGCGAGTACGGTCGCGCCACCATCACGCGCACGGCCGGCGCCAAGCTCTTTAACTCCACGCCCATGGAGCAGACCGTGTGGATGAGCCATCGCGACGCCGTGTCCGAGGTGCCCGAGGGCTTTACCGTTACCGCCAGCACCGACGTGTGCCCGGTTGCCGCCATGGAGTGCGTTGAGCGCAAGATCTTCACCACGCAGTTCCACCCCGAGGTCAAGCACTCCGAGTATGGTCAGCAGCTGCTGAGCAACTTCCTGTTTGAGATCTGCGGCCTGGAGCCCAACTGGAGCATGGACAACCTGGTCGAGACCATGACGGCGGAGTTCCGCGAGAAGGTCGGCGACGACCGCGTGATTCTGGCCCTGTCCGGCGGCGTCGACTCCTCCGTCGTGGCCGCCCTGGGCGCCCGTGCCGTGGGCAAGCAGATGACCTGCGTGTTCATCAACCACGGTCTGCTGCGCAAGGGCGAGCCCGAGCAGGTGGAGGAAGTCTTCACCAAGCAGTTTGACGTCGACTTTATCCATGTTCATGCCGAGGACCGCTATGCCGAGCTTCTGGCTGGCGTGACCGAGCCCGAGGAGAAGCGCCGCATCATCGGTACGCAGTTCTGGAAAGAGTTCTTCGCCGTGGCGCAGCAGCTCGAGACCGATGGCAAGCCGGTCAAGTACCTGGCTCAGGGCACCATCTACCCCGACATCATCGAGTCCGGCGCTCGCAAGACGGGCGGTAAGACGGCCACCATCAAGAGCCATCACAACCTGATCCCGTTCCCCGAGGGCGTGCACTTCGACCTCATCGAGCCGCTCGATCACTTCTTTAAGGACGAGGTCCGCGCGCTTGGTCTAGCACTGGGCCTGCCGGGCCACATCGTGTTCCGCCAGCCTTTCCCGGGTCCGGGTCTGGCCATCCGCATCATCGGTGCGGTCGACAAGGAGAAACTCGAGATCCTCAAGAATGCCGACGCTATCGTGCGCGAGGAGCTCGACGCCTACAACCAGCGCCTGTTTGAGCAGACCGGCGAGCGCAACTCCGAGCACAGCTGCTGGCAGTACTTTGCGGTTCTGCCCGACATTAAGTCCGTCGGCGTTATGGGCGATGAGCGCACCTACCAGCGCCCGATCATCCTGCGCGCCGTCGAGTCCAGCGATGCCATGACCGCCGACTGGGCCAAACTGCCCTACGACGTGCTGGCCCGCATCTCCGGTCGCATCGTTGCCGAGGTTCCCGGCGCCAACCGCGTGTGCTACGACATCACGTCCAAGCCGCCGGCGACGATTGAGTGGGAATAGAAAATTCCTTAGTTATGGGGGTATAAATTTGATTCCCTTTAGGATAAACTCCCATGACTATATGAATTGACCTGCTGACTCCAATGAAGATTGGAGGGTAACGGCCAGGGATGACGGCTCAGCGAGTGTTATTTTGCGAGCTATGCGCATTGAAAGCGACCTTTCGTGGTATAAACTACTTGCCGGAAGCCGCGGCTTTCAGAGTACGGCTTACGTGTACGTTTAACCTCCGTGGGCGACGGGGTGCCGCAAGGCGTAGAATATCGCCCACCTGTAGGGGCCTGCAGCGATGCGGGCCCCGCTTCGTATGAAGGGGGCGTAACCGATGAAGATCGTATCCATCTCCCAGGACTTCTTCGACCTCGTCGAGGGCGACCGCGAGCTCATGCTTAAGCACAATCGCCCCTGCATCGTGGTGGTGAGGCTGCGTTTCCGCGGGAAGCGCAGGGACTTCGCCGTGCCGCTGCGTTCCAACATCGCCCCTAACGTGCCCAAAGACCAGTACTTTGCGTTGCCACCCCGCCCCACGACGCGCCCCGGCTGCCGCCACGGCATCCACTACATCAAGATGTTCCCCATAACCAAGGCCTACCAGCGCCGCTTCAGGACCGAGGGCTCGGCCTACTACGAGACGCTCCAGCGCATCATCGACGGCAACACCAAGCGCATTGTCTCCGAGTGCCAGGCATACCTCGACCGCTACGAGCGCGAGGGAAGGCCCCGCTTCGCCGTCGACATCGACCGCATCGTGGGGCTGCTGGAGGGCGAGAAGTAGGGCACCTCGGCTCAGTCTCGAGCCATGCGGAGTCGCTCCGCATTTTTGAACGCCGCGCGCCCCAAATACCCGAGAAGCAGGCCATGAGGTGCGGCGGCGCGCTCGTGCCCGCGCGCAGCCATCTCCATCAGCGTCTACGGTGCGCTGCAACATCACGGGCAAACCGCTTGACAAGCCGAGCATCGTAATCGTTCCGCCTATGAGCTACATTGCCGTGTGGGGCAAGGGCGATCCCAATGCCGAAGGCGGCACGTAGCAGAACGCGTTGCCGATGCCCTACGGCGTCGCATATACCATCAAGATGTCGAAAAAGAGCCCGCGAGAGATCGAGGGCTATTTCGACTTCGTCGTGCCTCCGCTCGAGGGCTTCTGGTGGCAAGACCGCGCCGATGGCGAGATAGATTACGCGCGGAAGGACGACTTCAACTTCATCCCATACATCTGCCTCGCACGACTTCGTCACCCCGCTCATGGCGATGACTGCGAACTGCGACGTGCTTGAGGCGGAGGCATCCGATCAGGCCGGCCATGCGTCCTGGGTCGCCAACATCCGTGCAGCGGCGGACGAGATGACGACTCGCATCGCCGACATGCTCATGCGCATGGGCGGCGACTAGACAGGGTGATCCCTGCAACGGGCATTATTATCCGGGAAGCGTTTGGTTGCGAGGCACGTCGGTGTGAGGGCCTGAGTCGTCAGGCCCCGCACAGGGGGACCGCGATGGTGGCCACCGCGCCGCCCGAGGGGCTGTTGGCGAGCG
>URHQ01000072.1 GCA_900547655.1 uncultured Collinsella sp. | reverse complement strand
GCAAGGAGATGATGGGGCGGAATGTCAATCCTGGTCTAACAGAGCCTTAGATAATCAGTCGCCGCGCGAGTATAGCCCGTAGGCGAAGCAATAGAAGTCAGCGTCTTAAGCTGCCCCGCGATATAGGAGAGCGTCTCCTCTAGAGAAGCATCGATATTGGAACCCATATGCATCCTTCCAAATAAAACTAAGACCGAATCCCGATTTTAACCGTTCTACACGTGCAATGCCCTAGAAGCCGAGCCACCTCCAGACGTCCTCGCGCCGATTTTGCGCACGCGCACGGTTTAAAATCCAAATTGTGCATAAAGCTTTTCGATTTCTGCATAAATATAGGGCATCTTTTTGCTTCGTCTCAGGGTACCCTACCTTGGACCGTGCAAAAAACGGAGTATTCTGCACCGCGGCCCCCAACGGCCCCATCACAAACGACAAAACGACGCGGCTACAGCAAGGTTGCAGGTCGTCGCAAAGCAGAAACTGCAGCGACAACCCCTCCGGTCATCGATAGTCCGTCCGCAATGGCTGTCGATGGGCACCTGCGGACCACTACGGCCCATTCACAACGCTATGCATTTTTCAGAGTCTGCTGAATACTCCCAAAACTGCACGCTGGGAAGTGCACCACCTATCCGCAGCGGGCGGTATGCCTTGGCTTTACCCATCTCGGGGCATCGACGCAGCACAAAAAGCCCCGCCGTGCGTAGCACGGCGGGGCCAGCGGCAAGTCAAAAGTCCATACGCCTACAGGCGAAAGAACACCAAACTAGGCTAGGCAGCCGGGCAGATCTTCTTGAAGAGCTCGATGACGTCGTCGAGCGTCGCCTCGCGCGGGTTACCCGGGAAGCAGGCGTCGGCCATGGCGTCCTTGGCCAGGACCTCGATCTCGTCAGCCTTCATAGCCTCGCAGACGTGCGGGATGTTCACGTCGGCGGAAAGCTGCTTGACGGCGGCGATGGCGGCGTCGGCGGCCTCGTCAGTGCTCATGCCCGTGGTGTCAACGCCCATGGCGACGGCGACCTTGGCCAGGCGCTCGGCGCAAACCGGCTTGTTGAACTCCATGGCGATCGGCAGCAGCATGGCGCAAGCGACGCCGTGCGGGGTGTCGTAGTGAGCAGACAGGGTGTGAGCCATGGCGTGGTCGATGCCCAGGCCAACGTTGGAGAAGCCCATGCCGGCGACATACTGGCCAAGGGCCATGCCCTCGCGGCCGGAGCCGGGCTGACCGGACTTGGCCTCGGCGACAGAGTCACGCAGGTTCTCGCTGATCAGCTTAATAGCCTCAAAGTGGAACATGTCGGAGAGCTCCCAAGCGCCCTTGGTGGTATAGCCCTCGATGGCGTGGGTCAGAGCGTCCATGCCGGTGGAGGCGGTCAGGCCGGCGGGCATGGAAGCCATCATGTCGGGGTCGACGACGGCGACCTCGGGGGCGTCGTTGGTGTCGACGCACACGAACTTGCGGACCTTCTCGGGGTCGGTGATGACGTAGTTGATGGTCACCTCGGCAGCGGTACCGGCGGTCGTCGGCACGGCGATGGTGAACACGGCGTGGTTCTTAGTGGGAGCAACGCCCTCGAGGCTGCGGACATCGGCAAACTCGGGGTTGTTGATGATGATGCCGATGGCCTTAGCGGTGTCCATGGAGGAGCCGCCACCGATGGTCACGATGGCGTCAGCCTCGGCGGCCTTGAAGGCCTCGACGCCGTCCTTGACGTTCTGGATGGTGGGGTTGGGCTTGATCTCGGAGTACAGGCTCCAAGCGATGCCGGCGGCGTCGAGCTCGTCGGTCACCTTAGCGGTAACGCCAAACTTGACCAGATCGGGGTCGGAGCAGACGAAGATCTTCTTGTAGCCGCGACGCTGGAGCTCACCGGGGATCTCCTTGATGGCGCCGGAACCATGATAAGAGATGGTATTGAGAACGAAACGATTAGCCATTGATAGCCTCCCATCGTGTGCGGGGCACCCATTACGCCCCACGCTATGAGTCCCATCCTAACGCTTTTGAAACGAAAAACACGTGAGAACGTCAAATTTGTTAAAGCGTTTCAACAGATGATGAAAAATATTGCGGCAAAGGGACGGCCCCTTCGCCGCATTCGGCTACTTTCGACAGCCCTCTTTCCAAGCCTCGGCCGCAACCTTCCAGCGTAAGCGCAAGTCGCGCTCGCGGTCGATGAACATGATGGCAAACGCGACAAACAGCAGCAAGCTCGCCACGACGATGGCGTGCAGGCCCATGCGCTCAATACACCAGTTGCCCAACACGGCGCCAAACACAAAGGTAAAGATTACGCCAAAGTACAGCAGGCCGTTTTCCAAAAAGCCGCGCCTGTGGGTGATGATGTAATCGTCCACGTTTTGCAGCGCGTTGCGCAAGTTGCCGATGCACATGGTCGTAGCGATGCCGTGACCGTGGATCTTGCGGAAGCTCTCGACCTGCATGCCGCAGGCAAACGAGGTGAGGCAGTTGGCGAGCAGGTTGAAATTGCCGCCCGGGATAAAGCTCACACCCAGCAAGATGACGGCTTCAAAGAACACCGTCACTTGGCGCCAGTGAATCACGCTGCCAAACCGTTCGTGTACCAGGTCGGCAAGCATAATGCCCACGGCAAACGACACCACAGGGAAGAAGTAGCGCCCCGCAAGTGCCCAATTGCCCTCCGAGATGCTCACGCCCACCAGCAAGATGTTGCCCGTCTGCGCGTTAGCGAAAACATGGTCGCGCCCAATGTACGAATAAACGTCCATAAAGCCACCGGCGAGCGCCAAGATGATGCCCAACTCAATAGACTCCGATATCTGTTTGGCACGCTGCATCGCCGTGCATCCTCCCTGTTGACGACTCTCTCGTGCGTTGGCGGAAACATAGCCGCCGTTCATACTGTAACCCATTGACAGCATGGCGTGCGCGCGAGACGGCTCCTTCGACACGGGGATACACAGTCTGGAAACAAACGGCACCCGCATCGACACGCCGATCCGCCAGCCCATGTACTCCACCAGTCTTTTTAGCCCCGTCCCAAAAAGACTGGTTACAATTACGTGCAGCATACAAACACCGGGAGGGATCGTGGCAAAAAAGCCTCAGCACGCTCAGAATAACCAGCGCAGTCAGCAGGGCAAACAGGGCCAGCAGCAAAAGCGCGGCGGCAAGGCCCAGGGCGGCCACGCCGCTCATACCCCGGCAGCGCCCGCCCGTCCCTGGCGCCCGGGCCGCGATAAGTTCCTCCCCGTCAGCCGCGCCGATATGGACGCGCGCGGTTGGGACCAGTGTGACTTCGTCTACATCTGCGGCGACGCCTACGTGGACCACCCCAGCTTTGGTATGGCCATCATCAGCCGCGTACTCGACGCGCACGGCTACAAAGTGGGCATCATCTGCCAACCCGACTGGACCGATCCCGCCAGCATCAGCGTGCTCGGTGAGCCGCGCCTGGGGTTTCTCGTCAGCGCCGGCAACATGGACTCCATGGTCAACCACTATTCGGTAACCAAGCACCGCCGCCACACCGACGCCTATACCCCCGGCGGCGAGGAAGGTCACCGCCCCAACCGTGCCGTCACGGTCTACGGCAATCTCATCCGTCAGACGTTCAAGGACGCCCCCATCATCATCGGCGGCATCGAGGCGAGCCTGCGCCGCCTGGCCCACTACGACTACTGGCAGGATAAGCTCAAGCGCTCGGTGCTGCTCGACTCGGGCGCCGACATCCTCATCTACGGCATGGGCGAGCACGCGATTGTCGAGATCGCCGACGCGCTCGACGCAGGGCTGCCCGTCGATCAGATCACCTATATCAACGGCACCGTTTACCGCACGAGTTCGCTCGACGAGGTCTACGACTACGACCTGCTGCCCAGCTGGGACGACCTTGCCGCCGACAAGCTCAACTACGCGCGCAGCTTTAACGTGCAGCAGCAGAATATGGACCCCATCACCGGACATCGTCTGGTAGAGCCCTACCCCAACAGCGTCTATGTGGTGCAGAACCCGCCGTCGGCAACACTCACCACCGACGAGATGGACGAGGTGGCCGAACTCCCCTACGCACGCGATTGGCATCCCGACTACGACGCGGCAGGCGGCGTGCCGGCCTTTGCCGAGATCAAGTTTTCCATTAGCTCCAACCGCGGCTGTTTTGGCGAGTGCTCGTTTTGCGCGCTCACCTTCCACCAGGGCCGCGTGTTGCAGATGCGCAGCCACGACTCGATCATGCGCGAGGCCGAGCTGCTCACGCGCGATCCCGAGTTTAAGGGCTACATCAACGACGTGGGTGGACCGACGGCCAACTTTAGCCGCCCGGCCTGCGACAAGCAGCTCAAACACGGCGTGTGCAAGAACAAGCGCTGCCTATGGCCGAGCGTGTGCAAGAACATGGTGGTCGACGAGAGCGGCTACACGCAGCTGCTGCGCGACCTGCGCCAGCTGCCGGGCGTCAAGAAGGTCTTCGTCCGCAGCGGCATCCGTTTTGACTACACCATGGCCGATGCCTCGGACGAGTTTTTGCGCGAGTTGCTGGAGCATCATGTCTCGGGCCAGCTGCGCGTAGCACCCGAGCACGTGAGCGACGCGGTGCTGTCCGTGATGGGCAAGCCGAGCCGCGCCGTCTACGATGCGTTCTGCCGCAAATTTGAGCGTCTGAACCGCGAGTACGGACTCAAGCAGTACGTGGTGCCGTATCTGATCTCGAGCCACCCCGGATCGACGATGAAGGAAGCCGTGGACCTTGCCGAGGCCGTGCGCGACATGGGCTACATGCCCGAGCAGGTGCAGGACTTCTACCCCACACCGTCCACCATGTCGACCTGCATGTACTACACCGGCGTAGATCCGCGTACCATGCAGCCGATCTACGTGGCGCGCGACCCGCACGAGAAGGCCATGCAACGCGCGCTCATCCAGTATCGCAAGCCCGAGAACTACAAGCTCGTGCGCGAGGCACTGGAGAAGGCTGGCCGTCGCGACCTGATCGGCTACACCAAGCATTGCCTGATCCGTCCCGTGCCGCCGCGCCCGGGCGAGACGTCTGCCGGCGGCGGACATGGCGCCGGCAAGAAGGGCGGCAAGGCCCACGGCGGCGCTGGTGATGCCGGCAAGGGGTCTAAGGGCAACAAGGGATACGGCGGCATGTCCCGTGCGCAGAACACCGCCGGGCGCAACCGCGCAGCTCAGGGGCGTCAGGGTGCCAACGGAGGCGGTCGCCGCAACTAGGGCAGTGGTGCGCTCGCTGCGTCCATCCCACACGCGTGGCGCAGCGAGCGCATTGCCTCAACGAGGATGGCACCGGCGATGGCAACCGTGACCGCCACGTCGAGCGGCGTGTTCACAAACCACAACAGGCCCATGAGGTACGACCCGGCGTTAAAGGCAAAGTGCAGCAGGATCGTGTAGCGGAGCTTTCCGGTGGTCACGAGCACCCAGCCAAAGATGAGGCCGGCGGCCCCCGCGTAGCAACCCTGCACCCAGTTCATGTGCATAAAACCGAAGATCGCCGCCTGCAGCACGATTGCCGCGGCGACACCCCAGGTACTCGGGGCCGCCCAGGGCACCATGGCTCCGTCCTGCGCGCTCGCACGACGCCGGTGCTTCCAAAGTGGGCGGCACTGTGGATTAAACGCACGCAGCGAAAACTCAAAGATGATGCCGCGCACCAGCAGCTCTTCACAAAATGGGGCGCCGAGCACCGTAGTCAGGACGGCGAGATAGCCGGTGTCGCCCATGCCTGTTTCCTCGACAAGCTCGCTGTAATCAGCCGCGGCATCGGGCAACAATGACAGTACGGCGTCGGTCATGTAGCCAACGACCACCTGCATGGATAGGCCGATCACGACAACGCAGGCGATGTGCTTCCATGCAGCATTTGCTCCCCCGCCGAGTGGGCACTCACCTTGCCGGCGCGCCATGAAAGAGCGGGGCCACAGGTAGCGCCACCACAGCAGCGCCATCAAAAACGACGCCGTCTGAGCGGCGGCTTGAAACCATTGACTATCGAGGTTGTCAATCGGGAAACCCGTCAGCGCCGACACGATGTCCAGCGCAGAGAACAAAACCATGCTCAGGGCAATATCGGCAGCAACAACACC
This sequence comes from uncultured Collinsella sp., assembly GCA_900547655.1. Lineage (GTDB taxonomy): Bacteria > Actinomycetota > Coriobacteriia > Coriobacteriales > Coriobacteriaceae > Collinsella. The sequence continues at coordinate 4,664 of URHQ01000072.1, read as the reverse complement.
AAAACAGGCAAGCGCCCAAACCAGCGCATTGAGCATGCCAACCTCCTCAAAACCCGGCACTTAGGGACGTTCCTTAACTGCCGGCAGAAAAGGAACGTCCCCAAGTGCCGGCGGTTTGGGACAGTCATTGTTGATGAGAATCGGGCGCAGTGCCAAAGGCCCCGCTGGGCGAGATGTCGAACGGGAAGGTGCCGCAGCGATTGAACGCGGCGATAAACATGCGGATGGCGTTGGACGGCGTGGTGCCCACGAGCTGGGTCGCCGCCGCGAAGGCTGCCTTCTCCTCAGGCAAGACCTTCGCGACTACGGGGGTCATGTGTTCTGCCATGGCGCTTCCTTTTTGAAACGACGGTGGTGCGGATAGATGCGGGCCACGCGGCTGGGCGACGGGCTGTGAAGGCAACCCGATTGGCCCGCATCTGGAGTTTGTTTCTACTGCGTTGGTATTACTTGGTAATCCTAAGTATTACCCCGCAGATAGAATACCATACCCAACCCTATGGGGACGGAGAAAAAACGGATCATTTTGTTGCTGAGTAAGTATTTAGAGCGTGATGATGTCCGAGATATTGAGGGCCTGAGCGTCGACGGCATCGTGCGTAGCAAGCAACAGCATGCGGCCGTCGAGCAAGTCGAGCACAACCTCGGCGCATGCGTCGCGCGCAGCGGTATCTAGGCCGGTAAAGGGCTCGTCCAGAATCACTGCGCCGCCCGGACACAGCAGGGCTCGGGCAATCTCGACGCGACGGCGCTGCCCGCCCGAGAGCTCGGCCACACGAGCATGCACATCGACCCCCGGCACCAGCAGGCGCAACAAGGCAGCGGCACTCGAGGCATTCACGCGTGCATCGGCGCACACCAGCACGTTATCCAAAGCAGAGGCGTCCTCAACCAGGCGCGTATCCTGAAACACCATCGAGCACGGCGCGCACTCCCCCGCTGTCAACGAAAGCAGCGTCGACTTGCCCACGCCTGAAGCGCCCATCACGCAGATACGCCCGCCCGCGGGCACGTTGAGCACCAGACCATCCAGCGCCGGCGCCCAAGGCGCGCGATCACCCACGGCAAGCGCAAGCTCCGCTGCAGCGTCATCGCTCGCAGCCCCCGCGCGTCCGCGCAGTCCACGCCCATGCGCCCGCACGGCAACACGCCATGCCACGGAACCCGAAGCCCGCAGCAACCACACCAGCACGCGCTCGCATGCCCACGAAGCCATAACAACCAGCACGGTCCACGCCAGCAGATCAGCCGTCTCAATCAAAAGCTTTGCCTGATAGATGTGCTCACCCACGGTGCCCACCGCCATGCCGATCAGCTCCGCCGCCACGCCGGCCTTCCAGCTCATGCCAATCACGGCGCGGGCGCACGAAAGCACAAACGGCAGGACTTCGCGCCAGGTGTGGGCACAAAACAGTCGCCAACCCCGCACGCCATGCAGACGAAACATCTGCTCCAGCGGTTTATCCGCTTGCGTCAAGCCCTCGACCAGCGAAAAATACACTCCCGGCAGCGCCATCAAAAAGACCGCCGCAATGCTTACGCGCGCCGACCCCAGCCAAATGAGCAGCAGGACCACCACGCAGGCGACCGGCGTCGCCTTAACAAACGAAAGCGCCGGAGCCACCAAGCGGGCAAACGCCCGCGAGCGCGACGAAATTCCGGCCAGCAAACCACCGCACACCGCGGCAAGCGCCAAACCGCCTAGAATCCGCACACCCGAGCCCGCCAGAATCGCCCACGTGCCGGCATCGCATACCAGCCGCAGCAACGCCACCACAACAGCACCCGGACCCGGCAAAATCAGCGGCTGTGCCACCAGCGCCGCCACGAAGACCCACACGGCAAGCCAAAAGGCGGCAACGGCACCTGCTGCCGCCACCGCCTTCATACGCTCTATCATTTGTCGAGCAAACGCACGCACGGGTTACTCCATGTAGTAGAAATCATCAGCCGGGAGCTTGCTGCCCACGGCGCTCGCGTCCGCATCGGCCAGCACCTTCAGGTACCCGCCGAGCGCCGCCTTCATATCCTTGCCCGTCTGGCAGACAAGCATGCACCCGGGAATCGCCTTCTCGGCGATCTTGGCGTTATCCACGATGCCCGCATCGACCACGGCCTGAGCCCAGTCCGCCGGCGCCGCGTTCACGGCCTCAACGCTCGCAGCATGGCAGCTCAGGAATTCCGCAACGGCCTCGGGATGCTCCTCGGCAAAGGCACGGCGCACCACGGTCACACCCGTCAGCAAGCGCGAGCCCGTGTCTCCTGCCAGCTCGTCCCACACATCGGTCAGGCTCACCGGTGCCGACAGCTTGCCCTCGCTCTTTGCGATAGCAGCGGTCTTGAACGGCTCGGGCAGCACGCCCACGGCAGTCGGGTCGGCAAGCAGAGCCAAGAGCACCTCGGTAGGCTCGCTCTTAAACTCGAGCGTCACCTGACCGGCCAAGCCCGCGCGCTCCAGCAGGTAGTTCATGACGTACTCCGGTGTGGTGCCCTTGCCCGTCATATAGACAGTATGGCCCGCCAGATCGCCAAACGAGGCCACACTCGCGTCGCCCGTCACAACGTTCAGCACGCCCAGCGTGTTGATGTCGATGACCTGCACCGCGCCCTCGGTCTTGTTGTAGAGCACGCTCGCCACGTTGGCGGGCACCAGGGCGATATCGATATCGCCCTGAATGACCTTGGGCACAATCTCGTCGGCGGCAGTATTGATCGCAAAGTCGAACTCATTGTCTGTCTCGCCATCGGCCGCCCGGTCCATAAACTGCACCAGACCAATCGAGGTCGGCCCCTTGAGCGAGGCGACGTGCACCTCGACCGGCTCTGCAGCAGCACCGGCGCCGTCCGTGGCAGCCGAGCCCGCAGCAGACCCCACCCCCGCAGCTCCGCCGCCACAGCCAACCATCGCAAGCGACAACGCACTCGCGGCAAGCGCCGAAGCAAACCCCCGGCGCGACAGCTCAACATCAAACGCGCGCATCGTTAGCACGCCCCCTCGTTAGGCATCGACCAGGCGTGATGGTCGGTATGCAGCAGCTCCTCGGCCAGCGGCGAGAGCGGCGCACCCAAGAACTCGCGGTAGCACGCCTGAACATCGGGGTTCTCGTGCGAGAAGCGAATGTCCGCAGCGGCATCCAGGCCCCAGAGCACCTGGCCACGCTCGGCCGCCAGCTCGCAGCCGTCGTGGATGGGCTGACCGCCGCCACCGACGCAGCCGCCCGGGCACGCCATGACCTCAACAAAGTCATAGCTCACACGGCCGTCGCGAATCGCGTCGAGCAGACGGGCGGCGTTGCCCAGCCCGTGCGCCACGGCGACGCGCACCTTGGTACCGTCGATATCGGCCACGGCCTCCTTCCAGCCCTCGAGTCCGCGCACGTCAGTGAAGAAGTCGGCATCCGGGTTCTTGCCCGTCACCAGGTAATATGCCGAGCGCACGGCGGCCTCCATCACGCCGCCCGTGGCGCCAAAGATCACACCCGCGCCCGTGCCAAAGCCCAGCGGCGTATCGAGCGGCTCCTCGACCAGCGTGTCAACGCTCACGTGGCTCGCGCGGATCATGCGCACCATCTCGCGCACCGTCAGCGCAACGTCCACGTCGGGCGCGCCGCCCTCGCCCATCATGCTCGGCAGCGCACACTCGGCCTTCTTGGCCGTGCACGGCATAACGGACACCACGAACAGACGCTCGGGCTCCACGCCCAGCACCTTGGCGTAGTAGGTCTTGGCGATAGCGCCGAACATCTGCTGCGGCGACTTTGACGTGGACAGGCTGTCGACAAACTCGGGGTAACGTGCCTTCACAAAGTGCACCCAGCCCGGGCAGCAGCTCGTAAACATGGGCCAGCCGCGGCTGTCGCCCTCACCCTTAGCGGCGGCGTCCAGGCGCTCGAGCAGCTCGGAGCCCTCCTCCATAATGGTGAGGTCGGCCGAGAAATCGGTATCGAACACGTACTCAAAGCCCACGCGGCGCAGCGCGCAAGCCAGACGCTCGACGGTTGCCTCCTCGCGCGGAATGCCGAGCTCCTCGCCCCAAGCACTACGCACGGCCGGCGCGATCTGCACCAGCACGATCTTGTCGGGATTAGCGAGCGCGTCAAACACGGTCTCGGTGTCGTCGCGCTCGCGCAGCGCGCCCGTCGGGCAATGCGTGATGCACTGGCCGCACGCGACGCAATCGGTCTTGCCGATCGGCACGCGCCCGCGGGTGCCCACGGCGGTATGCGTGGCGCGGTTGGTCAGGTCCCAAATCCCTAGGCCCTGTACGCTCTCGCACACCTTGATGCAGCGCATGCATTTAATGCACTTGTCGTTTTCGCGGATGATGGGGAAATCGAAATCCCAGCCCTCGCCCGCCAAATGCCTTTGATACGGCAGATAGAAAATGCCCAGGTCATTGGCAATGGTCTGCAGGTTGCAGTTACCGCTGCGCACACAGCTCGTGCAGCGTGAATCGTGCTGCGAAAGCAGCAGCTGCACGTTGGTGCGGCGCGCCTCGCGGGCCTTGGGGCTGTTGGTGTGGACCACCATGCCATCGAGCACGTAGTTGTTGCAGGCGGCAACCAGCTGGTCGCAGCCCTCAACCTCGACCACGCACACGCGGCAGCCGCCGATCTCGTTCAGATCGCGCAGGTAGCACAGGGTGGGAATCTGTCTCTTATACA
>URHQ01000071.1 GCA_900547655.1 uncultured Collinsella sp. | reverse complement strand
CCGCTAGGCGGGCACTTTTACCGGGCGGCTAACCCACACAAACCCCCGAAGAGCCCTATTTTAGCTACCCCAATATGTCGGTTGATATTTGCCCCAATCCCAGATAATTCGTCGACTGTCAAAGGGTAGCTAAAATAGCCCCGTCCCAAAATGACTACCTTGCCGCTATACTGGTGCGCGGTCGCGCGCGAGCTCACGCGGCGGCCCTTGGTAACCCGACTTCCCGCGCCGTATCCGTAGCGGCGCTCCCGGGGGAAGCGGATATACGCAAAGGAGTTCTATATGAGCAATCCCTCGAACCGTGCTTCGATGCGCGGGCAACTCACGCTGCGCGGCGTCGTCATCGGCGTCCTTGGCTGCGTGATCATCACGGCAAGCTCGGCCTATACCGCCCTCAAGATGGGCGCCCTCCCCTGGCCGATCATTTTCGCTGCCGTCATCTCGCTGTTCTTCCTGAAGCTCATGGGCAACGCCAGCCTCAACGAGGCCAACGTCACCCACACCATCATGTCCGCGGGCGCCATGGTCGCCGGCGGCCTGGCGTTTACCATCCCGGGCGCCTGGATGCTGGGCTATGCCGACCAGATCAGCTGGCTCGACATGTTTATCGTGGCGCTCGCCGGCACCATCTTGGGCCTTCTGGCGACAGCGCTCATCCACCGTCACTTTATCGTGGACGCCGCACTTGAGTTCCCCACCGGCAACGCCGCGGCTCAGACCCTGCGTGCGACCGAGGCCGGCGGCAAGACCGGCAAGCAGCTCTTTGGCTCCATGGCCATCGCCGGCATCTACAGCGTGCTGCGCGACGCCCTGGGCGTGGTGCCCAGCATGCTTTGCACGCTCAATATCCCCGGCGTGACCTTTGCCATCTACAACTCGCCCATGTTGCTGTCCATCGGCTTTTTGGTGGGCTTCGCCCCCGTCGCGTTCTGGTTTGCCGGCGCGCTGCTGGGCAACTTTGGCATCATCGTCGGCGGCACCGCTGCCGGCCTGTTTGACGTTATGACCGCACAGGGCATTGTTAAGTCCCTGGGTATGGGCCTTATGATGGGCTTTGGCGTCGCCGTCGTCCTCAAGGACATCCTGCCGCAGGTCGCCGGTATCGTCCGCGGCCTCGCCGCCGACAGCTCCACCGACACCGACGAGCAGTCGCTCATCTCGGGCTCCCTTAAACTCGACGCCGGTATCATCGGCCTGGGCGCTGCCGCCATCGCCGTGATCATCGCCATCGCGCTCGACCTTGGTCCCGTCCCGGCCGTCATCGTCACGCTGTTCACCTTTGTCACCACCATCATGAGTGCACAGAGCTGCGGTCAGACGGGCATCGACCCCATGGAGATCTTCGGCCTCATCGTCATGCTCATCGTTGCCGCCTTCGCACAGCTCGCGCAGGTCAAGCTGTTCTTTATCGCAGGCATCGTAGCCGTAGCGTGCGGCCTTGCGGGCGACGTCATGAACGACTTTAAGGCCGGCGCCGTGCTGGGCACCAACCCGCGCGCACAGTGGGTCGGCCAGGCCATCGGCGGCATCGTGGGCGCCCTGGTCGCCGCTGCCGTCATGGTCGCGCTCGTCACCGCCTATGGTCCGGACGCCTTCGGTCCCGACAAGAGCTTCGTTGCCGCACAGGCAAGCGTGGTCGCCACCATGGTCTCGGGCATCCCGAGCGTGCCGTGGTTCGCAGGCGGCTTTATCGCCGGTATCGTCATGTACTGGCTCGGCATTCCGGCCATGATGATCGGCCTGGGCGTGTACCTGCCGTTCTATATGTCGCTCACGGCCTTCCTGGGCTCCTGCGTTAAGCTCGCCTACGACAAGTGGGCCGCTCACCGCGACGCCGAGGCCGGTCTTTCGGACGAGGAAAAGGCCGCCAAGGATGCCGCCTTCCAGGAGCAGGGCCTGGTCGTTGCCAGCGGCCTGCTGGGCGGCGAGTCCATCGTCGGCGTTATCCTGGCGTTTGTCTCTGTTGGCCTGAGCCTGCTGGGCTAAACCCAATAACAACGCACCCGTGCAGAGCGCGGGGTCGGAGACCATCCGGCCCCGCGCTTTTTTGTCTATTTGACTCTTATGATCCTCACGGCGTTTTTAGTCATGCCGATTGGCCTGACTTCCAGGTCAACAAACCCTGTCTGACACCTTGCTCAACGCGGTGTAGAGTAAAGACGACGGGCGGGATACGCGGCACGTGTCAGAACGAGGTGGACATGGAACTCGATAAACAACAGCTCAAGCGACTGCGCGAGCGCCATCATCGGCGCCATGGCATCCGCCCCGCCCACAGCGAGGCCATGGAGAACGCAAGCCGCTTTCTAAAGCGGGCATTCAACATTCGCGAGGGACGCGCGCCCTATCACGTGATTCGCAAGCGCTTTGTAAACGGGGCGCGCCTGACTGGCTCACACTTATGCATCTTGATCATTGCCATGTTGATCGCGAGCATCGGCCTCGATATCGACTCAGATATCGCCATTGTAGGCGCCATGCTCATCTGCCCGCTCATGGGCTCGGTCCTTGCCATGGCATACGGCATCGCCACGCTCGACCGCGAGATTACCCTTGAGGCCGTCGCGAGCTTGGCTCTGCAGATGGCCTTTTGCCTGGTCACGTCCACGTTGTACTTTAAGCTCTCGCCCCTTGGCACCACCACGGCCGCCATCATCGACAATTCGACACCGACTGTGTGGGACCTTGCCGTCGCGCTCGCGGGCGGCTTTGCGGGTGGCCTGGGCAACTCGCGCGACCAGGAACCCGCCACGCTCATCGCCGGGGTGGCTGTGGCGACCGCACTCATGCCGCCCCTGTGCGCGGCGGGCTATGGCATCGCCATCGCAAGCGGGTCATTGTTTCTCTCGGCGCTTTATGAGTTTGGCATCAACGTGGTCTTTATCGCGCTGGCTGCCGAAGCCGTGCTGCTTCTATTGCGCGTGCCGCTCAAGCGCGACCTCAACGGCGACGGCATTGTGACTGCCGAGGAAGATGCCGAGGTCGACGAGCTATCACGCAAGGTGCGCCGCCGCATCATTGTGGGCACGGTAGTCTTTGCCATCCCCTGCATCGTTATGACGGCGGGTTCCATTGGCTCGGCGCAGGCCGGCGTGCAGGACGGCTACGGCGTGACCGAAACCACGCGCGAGCTTGCGGCGGTGCTGCCAGGCTTTAAGGATTACACCGTCGCCGTCGAGACCTCGGCCACCGACAGCGATGAGGAAGGCATCGTCGAGCGCGAGATTGTCGCCCATGTGACAACGAGCGAGGCGCTTGGGGCACACGACCGCCGTATCGCCCGCAAGCTCATCGACCTCAACGTGCCCGAGCTCGATCGCGTGGAATTTGACGTGAAGTGATGCCGGCGCGGGATGAGCGCTCGCACGGACGCAAGTTATGACGAGGCGCAGGCGCGATACGGACACGAGCAAATAGCGGGGTGCAGTTCACACCCGCGCCCCGCTCGCTTTTTTATTGCCGTGAATCAACTGTCCGAATCGACCTCGCCAGACTCCACCGTAAACGCCGGATCGGTGCTCACAAGATAAAATCGGGTCACCTTAGTATTTCTAATTAGGTAAATCTGCCCTTGATTGCGTCGGCGCGATATATATGCAACGTGAACCGTGCCGAATTCTTCGCCGTTTTCCTTCTTTAATACCAGGATATTGGGATCGTCCGTACGCTTAAACTGCCCGTCTGTGCAGATTCCGTCTTGGTCGACCAGCTGCCATCGACAGTTGTCCTCCTCAAGAAAAGCCAAGGTTTCCCGACTCGTTTTGTCATCCCGATAGTAACCATCAATGGCAAACCCTTCGGAAGCGCATTCCTGCATATAGGACGTTTCTCGGCTTATAGCAAACAGCCCTGTAGCGCCCAGGAGCACAGCCAGGCAGACCACTGCAAGGGCTATCGAAATAGCACGGCGACCCATGTTAGCCCAACCGACAGTTATTTAACGGAGCACGAAACATACCTGGAACCTCCGATATCAGGGGGAACGTCGCCAGCAGGCTGGCGACAACTATATGTATCTAACATCAAACCATATGGCTGCCACTCGCGGAGGGAGCATCGGCGAACGGCGTGTTTTCATACTCCATTGGTCAAACCTAACCGCGGCCCTACAGCTCGTACTTGTACACGCGATAGATGTACTTCTCGGCCTCCATCTCGTAGGTGGTGATGGCCAGACCGTACCGATCGCACTCGGTAAAGGTCTTGGCCTGGCCCGATGCCACGAGCATGCTGTTCGAATTGCCGACGCGCTGCGCGCTGTTGACGTAACCTGAAAACGGTACTGCGATCTGGTCCACAAGCTCGTAGGTGCGCGCCGTCTCGTCCACTGTAAAGATGCGCCCAAACGAATGCGTGCCCTCGTTGTAGTCGGTCACCACCGCGGCGCCCAGCTGGCCCTAGTCGAACTTGGGATAGCTTTCGGCCGCACCAAAGTTGTTGTCGTACAGCAGCACCTGGTAGCGACCGGTCGTTTCCGTGTCAGAACTCGACAGATACGTCACGCTGTGCTGGCCCGCGTTGAGCGAAAAATCGCCCTGGGCTTGCAGCAGCTTGTCCTCAAAGCCCGAGCCGGCCCATTGCCACTCCTTTCTATTTCTGGGTCCATCTTCTCACTGTTGGCGGCCGAAAATGATCCGTTTTCCTCCGTCCCCGAGGGATCATTTTTTAGTACTTGAAGAAGCCCTCGCCCGAGCTTTCGCCCAGCTTACCTTCGTCGAGCATTTTCTTGAGGACGGACGCCATAGCCTTAAAGTTGTAGGGCATCATCATCTTTTTGAGCAGCGGGCTCACCAGGCCCGGGACCTTCTGATACTGCATAACGATGTTGTAGGCCGTCTGGATGCCCACCGTGTCGAACACGCGGAACGGACCCTTGGGAGCGCCGGTGCCGCGCGTCCACGCGAGGTCGATGCTCTTGGGGTCACTCACGCCCGAGACATACAGGTCAAGACCCGAGAGTAGCCATGGCACCAGCATGGAATTGAGCAGGTAGCCGTTCTTTTCCTTGTTGACGGGCAGGGCAAGCATGCGGATATCGTTGGCAAAGTCGACGAGCTCGTCGAAGTAGCGCTTGTCGGTCTGGTCCTGGGCCATGACCTCGGTCATGTTGTTCTTCCAGATAGAGTTGGCAAAGTGCAGCGACAGGTACTTCTCGGGGCGGCCGGTGTACTTGGCAAAGGTGCTTGGCAGCAGCGTGGAAGAGTTGGTGACGATGACGGTCTTTTGTGGGAGAACCGGGGCAAGCTTCTTGTAGAAGTCGATCTTTGCCTGGGTGTCCTCGGCCATAGACTCGATGACCAGGTCGGCGTCGGCCACTGCCTTGGCGAGATCGAGCTCCAGCTTGAGTGTGGAGTAGGCACGCTCGACGGCGGCGAGCGCCGTCTCCTTGTCGAAAGGCTGGTCGCTATCGGCGATACCGGCGCACCACTCGCCCGTGCCGTCCGCCATGCCCTCGATAGCAGCGATGTACTCCTCGCGCACATGATCGATCTTGGGCTGGGTACGGCCGATGCTGCCCTCGCTGCGCAGCCAAATCGTTACATCAAAGCCGCAGTAGGCTGCCTGAAAGGCAATCTGGCTTCCCAGCACGCCGCCGCCGGCAACGCAAACGGTCTTGTAGCTCATGGGACGGTCCTCTCTTACGTAATTCCATAGATGTGTATTTATTCAACCGTAAGGAGGGTTGCACGCTGGGGGTGGGTTCTATAAACGGACGGTAATTTGCGGCGAACGGCAACACCTGTTCATTATCTCTTGATTTTGGAGGCCCCTTTTAACGCTGCCGGACCGCTTTTTCGGAAGTGCGGCGAAAAATCGAGTTCCGCTGACCAGACGGACTTTTTTAGCAACAAAACCGCAGGTCACGAGCGCCTAAAAAGGCAGTGTGCTCGGGAGGTTCGCGTTTTTCACCGCACTTCAGAAATACGAGCCCACGGAAGGCTACAGCAAGATCATATGCGCAACATATGTCCAGCAAAAACGGGCGGTAGCCGGTACGGCTACCACCCGTTTGTCTCATATCTAGCCCAAAGCAGGCCAGTTACTTCTTAATGCCGCGTCCCAGGCGCTCAGCGACCGACGCCACGGCACTCTCGTCGACCGAGCCGCAGCTCACGCAGCCATCGTGGGCACGCATCTGGCCGGTGACCTCGTCCATCGCGAGCGGCGCCACCTTCTCGAGCTTAAAGCCCTTGCCGGCGCGCATGTTTTCCTTGGCCACGCTGATCATGAGCTTAATGCGGTTGAGCTGGTTGACCTCGGACGCGCCGGGGTCGTAGTCCACCGCGACGATGTTGCTCTCGGGATGCTGGCGGCGCAGCTCCTTGATCACGGCCTTACCCACTACGTGGTTGGGCAGGCACGCGAAGGGCTGCGTGCAGATGATGTTGGGCGCACCGTGGTCGATCAGGTCGAGCATCTCGGCCGTGAGCAACCAGCCCTCGCCCATGTTGTTGCACACCGATAGCACCGTACGGGCCTTGTCGGCCATGGTACCGATGCGCTCGGGTGCCTCAAAGCGGCGGGACTTCTCGAGCATTTCCTCCACCGGCGTACGCATCCAGTCCACAAGCTTAATAAGCGCTTGCATGCTAGCGCGCGCCGTGGCAGAGCTTCCCAGCTCGTCTTTTTGAAGCTCGGCGTTGCTCATGGAGTACAGGAAGAAGTCGAGCAGGCCCGGTACCACGGCCTCGCAGCCCTCGCGCTCAATGACATCGACCACGTGGTTGTTGGCCGTGGGATGGAACTTGACCAGGATCTCGCCAACCACGCCCACGCGCGGCTTGGTACCCTCGCCCACAAGCGGCATGGTGTCGAACGCGCGGATGGCCTCGCGGCACAACTTGGTGTAGTTGTGCCTGTTGAACTTAGGCGCCAGCTTGCGGGCGCGCGCCATGTACTCCTCGTAGAGTGCGTTGGCGGCACCGGGCGTGGCCTCGTACGGGCGGCAACGATAGAGCATCTGCATCATGACGTCACCAAAGAGCACTGCGTAGACTGCCTGCTTAAGCAGTGCCGGCGTAATCTTAAAGCCGGGGTTGTCCTCACCGAGCGCCACGGCCGAAAGCGAGATCACCGGGATCTCGGGGTGGCCGCTCTCGCGCAGGGCCTTGCGGATGAGTGCGATGTAGTTGGTGGCACGGCAGCCGCCGCCGGTCTGGCTGATAACCACGGCCGTCTTGGACAGGTCGTACCGACCGCTCTCGATGGCCTCCATAATCTGGCCCGTCACCAGGATCGACGGATAGCAAATGTCATTGTTCACGTAGCGCAGGCCAGCCTCGACGGCATCGTGGTCGGTCGAGGGCAGCAGCTCCAAGTTGTAGCCGGCACCGCGGAACACCTCTTTGACCAGGTCAAAGTGAATCGGCGCCATCTGCGGGCACAGGATGGTGTAGCCCTCCTCGCGCATCTGCTCGGTAAAGGGCACCTTGGGCCACGCGGTCGAAGCACTCTCACGCTGCGCCTCAAACGTGTACTTGCGGCTCGCGAACGCGGGGGCATCCGTGGAGGGCGCCACCGGCGCGGCATCGCCTTGCTCGTAGGCCTCGCCCGCGGCCGTGGCATCGGCCAGGCGCTCGGCCTCCTGGTCCTTGAGCGCTGCCATGAGCGAGCGGATGCGGATGCGCGCGGCACCCAGGTTAGACACCTCGTCGATCTTAAGCACGGTGTAGATCTTGCCGCTGGCTTCCAGAATCTCCTGCACCTGATCGGTGGTCAGAGCGTCCAGGCCGCAGCCGAAGGAATTGAGCTGGATCAGGTCCAGGTCGTTGCGCATCGTCACAAAACGGGCGACGGCGTACAGGCGGCTGTGGTACATCCACTGGTCGACGACGCGAATCGGACGCTCGGGCTTTACCAGATGCGCAAGCGAATCCTCGGTAAAGACCGCAAAGCCAAAGCTCGAGATAAGTTCGGGCAGGGCGTGGTTGATCTCGGGGTCGTTATGGTAGGGACGACCGGCGAGCACGATGCCGTGACCGCCATGGTCCTCGACCCACTTAAGAGCCTCCTCGCCCATGGTCTGGATATCCTCGTGGAAACGCGCATCGGCCTCAAAAGCAGCGTTGACGGCGGCATCGACCTCGGAGCGCGTGATCTTGGGACCGCGCACGCGACCGCGACCGGCTTGCGCATCGGCCACACGGTCGACGGCGAGCACCTGGTACAGACGGCGCTTAAGCTCGGTCTTATCGTGATACGGCACAAACGGATACAGGAACTCGATGTTCTGTTCGCGGATCTCGTCGATGTTGAGCGCCAGCGCTGTGGGGTAGCTCATGACGATGGGGCAGTTGTAACAGTTGCCAGCCGTCGGATCCTCCTTGCGCTCCCAGCGCACGCACGGCATCCAAATGAAGTCGACATCGCGGTCGATAAGGTTCATCACGTGGCCGTGGCTCATCTTGGCCGGATAGCACACGCTCTCGGACGGCATGGACTCGATGCCCGCCTGGTAAGTCTTTTTGCTCGACTGGTCGGACAGCTGCACGCTAAAGCCCAGGCGCGTAAAGAACGCATGCCAGAAGGGGTAGTTCTCGTACATGTTGAGCGCGCGCGGAATGCCGACGGTGCCGCGCGGGGCCTCGTCGGGGCTCAGGATCTCGCGGTTAAAGAGCAGCTCGTTTTTCTTTTTGAAGAGGTTGGGGGCCTCAGTCTTCTGCTTTTTGTGGCCAGCGCCCTTCTCGCAGCGGTTGCCGGTAATGAAGCGCCTGCCGCCGCCAAAGTCGTTGACGGTAAGCTGGCAGTTGTTAGAGCAACGGCCGCAGCGGACATGCTTTTGCGTCACGGTGAGGTGCGCGATGTCCTCGGCAGAAAGGATGGTCGAGGTGCCGTCGGCGCCGGCGCGATCGCGGGCGAGCAGAGCAGCACCATAGGCACCCATGCAGCCGGCGATGTCAGGGCGCACGGCATGTACGCCGGTGAGCTGCTCAAATGCGCGCAGCGTGGCATCGGACATAAAGGTGCCGCCCTGAACGATCACCTGGCTGCCGATCTCCTTGGGGTCGCGCAGCTTAATGACCTTGAACAGGGCGTTCTTGATGACGGAATAAGACAGGCCGGCCGCGATGTCGCCCACCGTGGCGCCTTCCTTTTGCGCCTGCTTGACGCGAGAGTTCATAAAGACCGTGCAGCGGCTGCCCAGGTCGACGGGGGCCTTGGCATGGATGGCGGCATCGGCGAACGCGCGCACGTCCATGTTCATAGACACGGCGAAACTCTCGATAAAGCTGCCGCAGCCCGACGAGCAGGCCTCGTTGAGCATGATGTGCTCGATCACGCCGTCCTTGACGCGCAGGCACTTCATGTCCTGGCCGCCGATGTCCAGAATGAACTCGACGCCGGGCAGGAACGCCTTGGCGCCGCGCAGGTGCGCGACGGTCTCGATCTCGCCGGAGTCGGCCTTGAGGGCCTCGATGAGCAACGCCTCGCCGTAGCCCGTGGTAGTCACGTGGCCGATGGTGCAGCCGGCGGGGATGTGGTTGTAGAAATCGGCCATGATGACCTTGGCCGTGCCTAGGATGTCGCCGTTGTTGTTGCCGTACCAGGTGTGCAGCAGCTGACCGTCCTCGCCCACGAGCGCGGCCTTCATGGTGGTGGAACCGGCGTCGATGCCGATGAACACGCGGCCGGTGTAGCCGTCGAGCTTGCCCTTGGGGACGACTTCCTGATCGTGGCGGGTCTTGAACTCGGCAAAGTCCTCGTCGTTGGCAAAGAGCGGATCCAGACGCTCGACCTCGGCACCTTGTGTGTCACCCAGGGCATCGATGGCCTCGATGAGCTGCGGGAACGTGCTGAGCTTGTTGGACTCGTGCGCCATGGCGGCGCCGCTCGCCACAAACAGGTGGGCGTTTTGGGGCACGATACGGTGTTCCTCGTCCAGGTTGAGCGTGAGGTAAAAGCGGTGGCGCAGCTCGGAGAGATACTGCAGCGGGCCGCCCAGGAAGGCGACGTTGCCGCGGATGGGACGGCCGCACGCCAGGCCCGAGATGGTCTGGGTCACGACAGCCTGGAAGATGGAGGCAGCCACGTCCTCGGGGCGGGCGCCCTCGTTGAGCAGCGGCTGGACGTCGGTCTTGGCAAAAACGCCGCAGCGGCTGGCAATGGGATAGATGGTGGTGGCGTTGGCCGCGAGCTTGTTGAGGCCACTGGCATCGGTGTGCAGCAGGGTTGCCATCTGGTCGATGAACGCGCCCGTGCCGCCGGCGCAGGTGCCGTTCATGCGCTGCTCGATCCCGTTGTCGAAGTAGATAATCTTGGCGTCCTCGCCGCCCAGCTCGATGGCGACATCGGTGGCCGGGATGAGGGTCTCGACGGCACGCTTGCTGGCGATGACCTCCTGGACAAACTCCAGGTCGAGCCACTGGGACAGCAGCAGGCCGCCCGAGCCGGTAATGGCGCAGGTCATCTGGGCCGTCGGCAGCACGGTCGCAGCGCCCTCGAACAGGTCGCGGGCGCAGGCGCGGACGTCGGTGTGGTGGCGTTGGTACTTGGCGTACACGATCTGGTTGTCGTCATTGAGCACGGCAAGCTTGACGGTGGTGGAGCCCACATCGATGCCCAAGTGCAGGTTGCCGCGAGCGTTCTCGGAGTTGAAGATCGCGCCTTCGGGGGCCTGGACGGCGGTGGCGGCCACGGGCTCAGCGGCGGTGGCGGGCTCGCTAGCGACGGACGTCTCCCCTGCCGCGTTCTTGGCATCGGCGACTGCCTCGGCAACTTTCTCGGCAGCAGCGGTCGCCGCCTTCTGCGCGGCGTCCACCACGGCGGGCGCGGCCTCGCGTGCGGCAGCGACC
>URHQ01000070.1 GCA_900547655.1 uncultured Collinsella sp. | reverse complement strand
ATCTACACCCTAGAGTTCGTCGGCAGCGTCAGATGTGTATAAGAGACAGCTCATAGGCAACGGGAGTCACCGTATCGTGCTCGTCGGTCTGAACGAATACCCAGATATCTCGATACGCATCGAGGTCAACCGCGCCGGCGGCCTCGTCACGCTCGATCGAGATAGCGTTGACGGGGCAGGCGTCGACGCACCCACCGCATAGGACGCAGCCGTCGGTTACGCGGGCGCAACGGTTGGGCCGCTCGCCTTCCACTACGATGCCGCCCGAGGCACAGGCGCGAACGCAGCGACCGCAGCCGATACAGGCTTCGCTATCGATAATCAGCCCGCTCATCTATGCCATCCCCTCGATAATCTTGGCAAGTTTTGCCGCCTGCTCGGACGCCGTTCCTTCAACGGCCTCGCACGTCTGGTCGCGATCGGGCACAAACGATCGCACGACCTGTGTCGGCGAGCCGGCAAGGCCGCAGCGCGCGGGGTCGGCGTTCACGTCGGCAGCGTTGACCACGCGCACGTCCGCCTCCTCGGCTGCACGAATACCGGCAATGCTCGGCATACGCAGTTGGCCAATCTCCTTGGCGGTCGTCATCGCGCACGGCATCTCAAGATAGACCGTCTCCTCGCCGGCATCGCAGCCGTGAACAAGCGCCAGTGAACCACAGGTCGTAAAGCCCGCGCTCTGCACGCAGCTCACGTCGGTCACACAGGGAATCTCAAAGGCACCGGCAAGCTCGGGACCAATCTGGGCCGTATCGCCGTCCACCGCCATCTTGCCGCAGATGAGCAGGTCGAAGTCCTCGTCGAGCGCCTCGATACCGCACTTGAGGGCATAGGTGGTTGCCAGGGTATCGGCACCTGCAAAGGCGCGATCGGTTAGCAGCAGTGCGTCATCGGCACCGCGGGCGATGCAGTCGCGCAGCAGTGACTCGGTCGCGGGGATGCCCATCGACACCACCGTCACGCGCACGTCCATGCCAAAGCCGATAAAGTCGTCCTTGAGCGCCAGCGCGCATTCCAAAGCGCTCGCATCGAACGGGTTAATGACCGCCTGCTTGCCATCGCGCACGATGGTATTGGTCTTGGGGTCCATCTTGACCTCGGTGCTGCCCGGCACTGCCTTGACGCACACCACCATATGGAAATCGCTCATCTTCACGCGCCCCCTTTCTGGACGAGCTCATCCAAGAGCTTCTCCGAAAACAGGTTACCGCGACCCAGCTGCCCGGCAGGATCGAGCTGGAGCTTGAGCCGCGCCGACTCGACCATGGCCTCGTGTCCGTACATCGTCTCCAAGAAGCCCGCCTTGATCTTGCCGACGCCGTGTTCGGCGGAGACGGCGCCGCCCATGGCCGTGACCTCGGAAGCCCACTGGGCGAACAGCTTGCCACCGGCGCGATAGTCCCGCGCATCGCGCGGCAGGATATTCACATGCAGATGGTTGTTACCGATGTGCCCCCAGGCGGCAGATTCAAGCCCACTTTCGGCCAACGTGCGGCGATAAAGGGCGATGACATCGGCCAAGCGCGCGTTGGGCACCGACATGTCCGAGCCCAGCTTGGTAATGGTGGGATCCGTGCGGCGACGCTCGTCGATGAGCATGTTGACACTCTCGGGCACCGCATGGCGGAAGAATCGCTGACACTCGCGATCGACCTCGGTGCGCGCGACCCATGTCGCATCGTCGCTGCCGCCCGCAAGCTCTAGCACCCACCCCAAGTGATACAGCTCCTCAGTCGCCCGGGCCTCGTCGTCGCAGTCGAGCTCCACGTAGACACAGACCTTGGCGTCTTTGTCGAGCGCCGGCAGCGAGGCGAACGCGGTCGACTGCTCACGCTGACGACGCAGGATATCCAGGGCGCCCGCATCGAAATACTCGATGGCAGCCGCGTGGGACAGGACGGGACGCACGGAATCGGTGAAGGACACGGCCTTATCTTCGCTGTCAAAGAAGCAGCTCACGCCCCAAACGACCGCAGGCGCCGCCTGCAGGGCAATCTCGAGCTCGGTGATGACGCCGAGTGTGCCACACGCACCGATAAACAGATCGATGGCATCCATATCGTCAGCAACGAAATAGCCCGAAGCATTTTTGGTCTTGGGCATGGTGTAGTCGGGAAGATCGAGCTCAAGCGTGCGGCCCTGCACCGTGACGAGCGAAAGGCGACGACCCTGTGCAAAAACCTCGCCACGGTGAAGCTCGAGCAGGTCGCCATCGGTCAGCACGACATGAAGGCCCGTGACGTGAGGGCGCATGGGGCCGTAAGCGTAGCTACGGGCACCGGAAGCGTTGCATGCCGCCATACCGCCCAGGCAGGCAGATGCCTCGGTGGGATCGGTAGGAAAGAATTGCTCGGGAGCTTCCTGGAATTCCTCGTAGACCTCAAGCGATGCCTGGTCCCAGCCGGCAGTCGGCAGAACTTTCTTGCCCAGTTGCTTGCGCAGCTCAGACAGCACGACGCCGGGCGCCACACGCAAAAGAAAGCGGCCCTGTTCATCGCGGCGAATGCCTAGGTAGCGATTCATGCGGGAAGTATTGAGAATGTGACCGCCATGAGGCACGGCGCCGGCGGCAAGACCGGTCCGGGCGCCCTGAACCGTCACCGGGACACGCTCGGCATGGAGCTTTTTCAAAATGGCGCGGACCTCGTCCTCCGTTGTCGGAAACGAGATGCTCGAGGCCTCGCCCGATGTGCGAGACTCATCGTGACCATACTCTTCGAACTCGTCGGTGAAGGGTTTGATGGTTGCCGACACGCGAACTCCCCCTTTAGCTAACTACAGTGTTTGCAGGGAGATGTTACCGCATCGTTTTGTCGACGTGCTCGAGACCGTCTCCATAATTAGCGATTTTTACGTTCGTGCAATTCGGCGAGCGGCAAGGTTTCCTCGGCAGACGATGCTTTTGACACATGTCGCTTTACCGCCAGCGACCACGCAATTGTCGCTCGAAAAAAGTTGAAGTTATTTTTGCCATCTTTTACCTGCGGAGATGTCAATCCGTCAAGCATTTGGTCAGAAATTGGTCAAGTAGCGACTGATACGGTCGGCATCGACAGCCAAAACCAATGGAAGTTTTGGCCCCAGAAGCAGGGAGGTTCCCATGGCATATTACTGGCCCCAGTACGGCGTCGCCATCGAGGTCGACGACGATCCCTATCTCCTGCCTTTCGACGAAGAGGCGCTCCCCGATACGGCGGTCTACCACGTCACCACCGATGTTATCTGCGACCCCGAGTCGTTCTCGGCGCTCGCCCACCACATCGCGCGTATCCACAACATCGAGCTCCCTCATGACTTCGACGAGCTCATCTACTCACGCCGCCTGATGCTTCACATGCTCTTTGGAGCGGACCCGTCCACGTTCGCACGCGTCTACACCACCAAGGACGCCGCATGAGTGCGAAGAAGCCGCCCCGCCTTGCAGGACTGGGGCGTCGCAAGAAACTCGTCGTTGTCTGCCTGGCTATCGTCTGCGCCCTCATCGCCGTAGGGCTATACGCCTGGCAGTCGCAGCCCGTGCCCGAAGCGGGCGCCTCAGTCACGACGGCAGAGGATAAATCGCGCCAAGAAATCCAGGATGAGCTCGACGCCATCGTCCGCGACAACATGATGACGATCTCGGTCGCGCCGGTCGCACAGTTGCAGGAAGGCGGCAAGCTGCGCGTCAACGTGCAAAACGTCCAAGACAACAAGTTTCCCCAGCGCTTCCGCGTGATTCAAAACGACGAGACCATCTATGAGTCCGGTGTGGTCGAAGCCGGCAAGACGGTTGAGACCTGCCCCGCCGGCGATATCCAAGAAGGCGAGGCGTACATCGAGATCCAGGCACTCGATGCAAAGACCCTCGACAGCCACGGCAATCCGACACGTGTCAAGGTACGGGTTGAGCAAGCCGAGAACTAGCTTTCCGGCCGACGCGGCACCGCACGTAATTCACCAGCATTCGTCCAATCATCGCGGGGACGGTCCGCGGCGAATAGAAAGGAACAACCATGGACATCACCAGGAACATGAACGGAGCCAGAGCGCTCGTCGTGGGCGCAGGGCTCGCGCTCGCGCTCGCAATGGGCGCGGCCCCGACGCCAGCTATGGCAGCCGGGCGCGTTGGAACCACGAAAGTAATGGTCAGGACCGAGATCGACAACGTTGAGTTCAAAGTTCCGACGGTTATTCCCTTCGTCGCCAAGGCCGACGGCACGCTTCAGGGCCCCTCAGAAGACGCGACCACCATCGACAATCATTCGGCCTACGGCATCCATGTCACCAACATGAAGATCGACGCCATGAACACCTGGACCATTGCTGCCGACGCCAAGGCCGGAACCGCACAGAACTCCATCGACTTTAAGGTCGGCCCCGACGGCGCACTCCAGAACGCCAGCGCCGCAATGCAGAAGACAGGCCTCGATCTTTCCAAGAACGCAGCCTTCGACATGGGCTACCAGGGCATTGCCGGCGGCACGGACAAAATTAAGCTCAAGACAAGCGGAAACGTCGCCCGCGTCACGCGCGACATCTTCCGCGTAACCGGCGAAGGCGATCAGGTTGCAACGATCACCTGGACGGTCGAGCCCGGTGCGCACACGGCATAAGGCCGTCGCCCTGGCCGCCGCCGTCAGCATCCTAGCGTTTGGGCCAGCCATGGCCTTTGCCCAGCAAGAACAGGCGCAGGCCGCCACGCAAGTGACGGTCGACCTCTCGGAGCTCGACCGCGGCGACCGCGAAGAACCGTTGGCGCAGACAGGCGACAGACGATGGCTCTTGGCAGCAGGCGCCACAGCAGCAGGCGCGGGAACCGCCGGCCTCGGTCTGCACATCAAACGTAGCCAGAAACAAAACACGGACAGGCCGCACTAAATTAGCTAAGGAGACCCCATGGCATCGAAGAACCTTTTGCCCGTCGTCGCACTCTGTGGCGCGCTCGCAACCGGAACGCCTGTCGCCGCTTGGGCGACTCCCGTCATGGCAGACTCCTTACCAGCAGCCCTAAGTTCCGCACCAAATCCGTCGAGCGCCATTGCGTGCAAGCGTTTTTCGATCGCACAGGCCGCGATCTCAACCTCGGGATGCCTTCGTCGTAATACGGACGGCTCGATAGTCGTGGATATCAAGCGTTCGAACAAGGCAAACGGCTCCCAGGCGGGGTGCGCCGTCTGCACGTGGCGCTCGGTTGTGCTCGATGCAGATGGCGATCCATGCAATTTAGAGCTGCGCATCGACATCGCTTCGGTCGATGACTCGGCGAACGGAGCGAAGGTCGCCTTCGACGGTGCGTTTTTCGAGAAAGGAGGCGGTATATGTCTGGGCTGCGCCGCCGCGAATGCAGACGATGCGCAGCCCACCCTCTCATTCACGGCATCGTTGCGGCTGACCAAAGCCGGTACCGATGTTATCGCGGCGGGAGAAGCGTCCCTGCTGTTCTACGCCGTCAGCACCAAAGACACAGACGCTCATTTCGAGAAGCCAGCCGGATCACTCAGCCTTACACGAGGGATAGAGGCAGGCCCTATTGAAATCGATGCCCACGCGCAAAGCAGGCAACGCATTCTTGCCGACCCGGCGCTTCTCGAAATGGAGTGGAACGGATCAGGAGCCATCGGAATTCTCCCCTCCGCGTTTGACGCCAAGACGCTCCCCCCAAACGACGAACCCATCAACGCAACCATACAAGAAGAGAGCGCGGACAAAGAAGCAGGTGCGGGCGACACGCCGTCGCCGACAAACAGCGTCCCAGCTTCTTTCGAAGCGCCGAATGAGCCCGCTGCCGATCCAAACGATCCCGAGCTCGCGAACAGTCTGGGGCTTGCTGATCCTCAAGAGATCGATGAAGGTAACTGCTGCGTGCTTGCCGCGCTCGACCACACAGAGGTCATCGACGCTGCGAACATCGAAGTTGCCGCCGCCAATCAGCCCGTCCGCAAGTCGGCTATCATCGCATTTCCTGAATCCATCGAAGTCGTCTTTTTGCCATCGGGCGAGGTCGTGGCCCCAACACTGCTCACCTTGTTGGGCGCCAAGAATACTCGAAACGAAATTAAAAAGATCACGGTTGTCGACCCTGCAACCACCGCCAAGCTGCGTCTATACGCCGTTCCCCCAGACGGAGGCAAGACCTTGGAATTCGATGGCGACACACTCCTGGCCTGGCGACGTCTGGACATTATGCAAGACGTCTCGTATCAGATCGAACTCGAAGGGTTTGATCGTGCCCGCGATGCCAATATCATCGCCGCGGCTATTGAATCCCCACAGCGGCTTATGACACTGCGCTTTGAATACTATCCCTATGTCCCGACAACCACCTGAGGCTTAAATGCCGCGCATCATTCCTAATACCACTTATATAACGTATTAGATGAGTCGCGATGTACCTCGCATTTCGTTCTGCTACGATTGCCACGTTGGCATCAATACAGGAGGGCTCATGCCGGGCTTGGGAACAATCATCAACGTTGTGCTTTTAGTTGCGGGCGGTCTTTTGGGATTAGCGGGCGGCCGCTTCATTACACCGCGCATCCAAGACACGCTCATGAAAGCATCGGGGCTGTGCGTCCTGTTTATCGGCCTTGGCGGCACCATGCAAAAGATGCTCCTTATCGATGGGAAGGCGCTAGCGACCACCGGCACCACCATGCTCATCGTCTCGTTCGCCCTCGGCTCGCTCATCGGCGAGGCCATCAACTTGGAGGCCGCCATTGAAAACCTTGGCGAATGGCTCAAGCGCAAAACCGGCAGCGAGGACGATAACGAGTTCACCAACGCTTTTGTCTCGACTTCACTCACCGTGTGTATCGGCGCCATGGCCATTGTGGGATCGATCCAGGACGGTCTGCTCGGTGACTGGTCAACGCTTGCCCTGAAAGGCGCATTGGACTGCATCATCGTCTGCACCATGACGGCGTCGCTTGGCCGCGGCTGCATTTTCTCCGCCCTGCCCGTCGCCGTGTTCCAGGGGACGATCACGCTGTTTGCCGGCGCACTCTCCCCCATCATGACTACGGCAGCCCTCGACAGCCTTTCGCTCGTAGGCTCCATGCTCATCTTCTGCGTCGGCGTCAACCTCATCCGTCCTCAGACCTTCCGCACGGCCAATATGCTCCCCTCCGTCGTCATCGCCGTCATCTACGCCCTCCTGTTCTAAATCTATCTACGCAGCAGTATCTCGAACACCTGTTTGATGCTGTGCTATGATATGAGGTCACCGAAGCTGCGTTAGGAGAGGAGAAGCGGTGGCCGACCAGGACATCAAGATGCTCATCGAGCGCATTATGGCCGAGGCCCGGACCCATCAGTCTGCCCGCTTCTCACATGAAGTCTACGCAGACGAGCCGATTCTCAAAACCGGCCGACAGATGCAGAATTTCCTCCCCGACCAGTACCGTAAAATGCGCGAGATATCGCGCTGGCAGGATGACCCCAGGGGCGGTGCGGGCCGCTGGCTTTCGGAAGCCGAGCTTTTTTACCGCCAGGGCCTGCTGATGGCCGACTTTGAGGACGACTGCCCCTACAACGGCACCTTTAAGTCGTACTTTCCCACCTACAACGCCATGAGCGACCGGCAGCTGCGCGGCTACTTTACCTGGCGTGCCCAAGTGCGCCGCGGAACCGTCGAGGAAACGTCTACGTCCTTTGCCTTTCTGTATCTCTATGAGCTGATCTGCGGCATTGGCGTAGATAATCCGCTCGATGGTTTTAACAAGATCAAGGCTTTTTGGGATGTCTATCGCGCCTTCGAGCCCGGCATCGACCGGTTTGCGCGCGTGTGGCTGCAGGATTACGCCGTGTTCCACGGGCTCGACCCCAAGCTGCTTCGCAACTCTAAAACCGTCATGTTCGATAACGCCCTTATCGAGCTGCGACGCGCGGCACGAGACCTTGTCCCAGCACCGGCACCGTCCGGCCAGACCCCTAAGCGTCGCAAAACCTCCGAGCCCACGCTCCCCCTTCCGCCCGATGAGGTGCGCGAGGAGCGACTCATGGCTGCCATCGACGCACTCTCCACGTACAACCTAAGTAACTCGCGGCTCGACCGCAGCCACCACCGCGATCTGCGCCACGTGGCATGCGCCGTGTATGTCCGCATGGCGCGCTACTATGACACGCACCGAAAGACCGGCATCGTGACGAGTTTATTTGGGGAGGAGACGGCCATGCCCTACACCATGTTTGCCTCGGCCGTATTCTTTGCGCCCGAGCGCCACGAGGACTGCGAATACCGCCTGGATCCTATCCATATCTACCGTTGCCAAAACGGCTTTTGGGAATGCATGCGTATCCACGGTAGTAGGCAAAAGAGCAGCAAGCTCGGTGAAATGATGCGCGCCTGCGACCAACGCCTGCGCCTGGCGCTGGACCCCGCCCATCCCCTTAAGGAAGAAAAGGTCCCCAAATATCTGGCCAAGATTATCGATGACGAGATTGTGGCATGGCTTTCGTGGGACGCCGCACACCAGCCCGTCAAGATCGATATCGATCTGAGTCAGCTGGGGCACATTCGGAGCGCCGCTGCGCAAACGCGCGAAGCGCTTTTGATCGATGAAGAGCGCGAGGACGGCGTACCTGTGGAAGCCGAGGCAGCGGGCTCAGGGCAACCGGAAGCCGAGCCCGTAGCCGACGCGACGGTCGAGGCGGTCGCGGCACCCATTCGGCAGGACGAGGCCGACGAGCCGACCATATCCACCGAACAGTTTGGTGTCGTGGCACCGCTTCTCGCGTCAACGTCAACGTTCGCAGCCGCTGCGCCCGCTGACGCAACGAACGAACTCGCGCCCGCCGCAGACGCCTATCTCCGCGCGCTGCTCGAGCACAACGCAGTACAGGCGGAATCGGCGGTAGCGCAATCGGGGCAGAGCGAGGACATGCTCGTCGATACCATCAACGAGGCGCTCTTTGACCTGGTGGGCGACACCGTAATTGAATTTAGCGCGGCAGGGCCGCAGATTATTGAGGACTACGAAGCAGACGTGAGAGGATACCTAGACCATGAGTGATACCGCATCCGCAGCACCCCGCGTGCCCAAGCGCGTCGCTGCCGTCATTCTCAACTCGCTCAAGGGCGGCGTGGTCCCGCGCATCGGCCTTCCCTACATTACCGTAGGGCGCGAGGTCGAGATCCGCGCCCTGCTCACCGATTTGAGTCTCATCGCCGATGGCGGCGCGAGCTTCCGCTTTTTAGTCGGTCGCTACGGCGCCGGCAAGAGCTTCTTGCTTCAGACCATCCGCACGCACGCCATGGGCGAGGGATTCGTCGTCGCCGACGCCGACCTGTCACCCGAGCGCCGCCTGCAGGGCGGTCAGGGACAGGGCCTTGCCACCTACCGCGAGCTCATCCGCAACATATCGACCAAGACGCGCCCTGAGGGCGGTGCGCTCAACCTTATTCTGGATCGCTGGGTCGCCTCGTGTGCCGAGGTCGACGAGTCGGTCGTCAATGCCCAACTGGCTCCGCTCGAGGAGATGGTCCACGGCTTCGACTTCTCCCGCATGCTCCGCCGCTATCGCACGGCCGTATCCGAGGGCGACGAGGAGGCCATGAGCCGCGTGACCAAATGGATCCGCGGCGAATACCGCACCAAGAGCGAGGCTCGCGCCGAACTGGGGTCCTCAACCATCATCAGCGATGACGACTGGTACGACTACGTCAAACTCATCGCGCGTTTTTTGGTTTGCAGCGGCTACAAGGGCATGCTGGTGCTCATCGACGAGCTCGTGAATCTGTATAAGATTCCCAACGCGATCACGCGCCAGTACAACTACGAGAAGATCCTGACCATGTACAACGACACGCTTCAGGGCAAGGCGCAGTACCTGGGCATGATCATGGGCGGCACGCCGACCTCCATCGAGGACCGCCGCCGCGGCGTGTTCTCCTACGAGGCTCTGCGCAGCCGACTCGCTCAGGGTCGCTTTGCGCGCGAGGACCTTAAGGACATGCTCGCGCCCATCATCCGTCTGCAGCCACTCACCTACGAGGAGCTGCTGGTGCTGATCGAAAAACTCATGCAAATTCACGCCGGCTACTTTGGCTGGACGCCCACGCTTACCGAGAACGACTTGGTGAACTTCCTCAAGATCGAATTCGGTCGCGTGGGAGCCGACACGCATCTGACGCCGCGTGAAGTCATTCGCGACTTTATCGAACTGCTCGACATCCTATGCCAAAACCCCGACGCCAACGTGGCCGAGCTGCTGCAAAGCGTCGGCGGCGATGCGCTGGCGCCGGCAACCGCAACAGGCGGCGCCGATACCGCAGGCGACGACCGTAACTTCGCCGAATTCACCATCTAACCTGCCAAAAAGGGACAGGTTTATTTTGGCAGGTTTTATCTGGGCAAACGTTGAAGCAGCCATGCAGCAAGCCACTGACCACCGCGTTGAGAGATTCATTTTTGAAAGGAGGTCCCGTGAACGCCTTTGACCGCTACGCCCCGTTTATCCAAGACTTCATCTACTCCCACGATTGGGAGAGTCTGCGCTCCATTCAGGTTGCGGCGGCAGATGCCATCTTTAACACACAAGACAATGTGCTCCTAACGGCATCCACGGCTTCCGGCAAAACCGAAGCGGCCTTCTTTCCCATCCTGACCGAGTTTTGGGAGAACCCGCCCGCGAGCGTGGGCGCCCTCTACATCGGCCCCCTCAAAGCGCTCATCAACGATCAGTTCGTCCGCCTCAACGACCTCTGCGAAGAGGCCGATATCCCCGTCTGGCACTGGCACGGCGATGTCTCGCAGTCGCACAAGGCAAAGCTCATCAAAAAGCCGAGCGGCATCTTGCAGATTACGCCTGAATCGCTCGAGGCGCTCCTGATCCATAAGCACATGGCGATCCCTCGTATGTTCTGCGACCTGCGCTATGTGGTTATTGACGAAGTCCATTCGCTCATGCGCGGCGACCGCGGCGGGCAAACGCTCTGCCCTGTCTCTTATACACATCTCCGAGCCCACGAGACCGGAGCCTATCTCG
>URHQ01000069.1 GCA_900547655.1 uncultured Collinsella sp. | reverse complement strand
CGAGATAGGCTCCGGTCTCGTGGGCTCGGAGATGTGTATAAGAGACAGGCCCAGCTCATATTTGAGTCTATGAACTCCAAGGGTAAGCCGCTCACGCCTATTGATCTCATTCGTAACTACGTTCTTATGTCGCTTCCCAACGACGAGCAGACCAAGCTTTACGAGGGTTACTGGCATCCGCTCGAGCGCTTGTTCGGAAAAGGCGGCGAGGAAGAGTTCAATGCATTTATCTGGTACTGGCTGTGGCTCAAGGTTCCCAATAGGATGCCGAAGGAAAACGAGGCCTACCATGAGTTCAAACGCTATTTCGCTGATGACTACGATGGAGATACCGAGGGCCTGCTGAAGGAACTCCGCGAATATGCGCAAAGATATGCCAGGTTGTTCCTTGGCAAGGAGAAAGACGATGGCCTGCACCAAGTATTCGGCAGAATCGTAAGCCTTGATGTGAAGCAGATCAGGCCCCTTTTGATGCTGCTTTACTCGGTTTACGAGGGAAATATGTTGAACCGCAATGCGTTTCTCCGTATCTGCGAGACCATCGAGTCGTTTCTGTTCAGGCGGGCGGTTTGCGGCAGGCTTACCACGGGTCTAAATAATTTCTTTGCCGGCATGTATCGCAATCTTGAGCAACAGGACGATATAGAGGAGTACGTTACGGCGATGCTCCTTATCCACAGTAGCGGTATGACTGCGTACTTCCCGACAGACGAGCATTTTGTCGAGGAGTTTAAGACGCGTGACTGCTACAACCGCTTCTCCAAAAAGCGCTATTACCTGGAGCGCATGGAGAACTGGCACCACCCGAAGGAGTCCATCTCGGCTGACGATTACCAGATCGAGCACGTCATGCCCCAGACGATTGATGATGAGCACGGCTGGAAGGAATCGCTTGGCGAGAACTGGGAAGACGTCCATGACAGGCTGTGCAATAACTTGGGAAATCTAACGCTGACGGGCTACAACCAGGAGTACTCAAACCGGTCGTTCTCGGACAAGCTCAATCTTCCTGGCGTGGGGCTTAAGTGCAGTCCGCTCCACCTGAACAAGTCGATCGCCTCGCATGAAAAATGGGGCGAGGCGGAGATTGGGCAGCGCGCGGACGAGCTGGCGAAAGAGGCATGTGAGATATGGAAATATCCCGACCTTCCGGCAGATGTCGTCGACAAGTACCGTCCTTCTCGTGGGGAGTCTGACGAGGCTCCTGTCTGGACTTTGCAGGAGAATCACCCCACTTTTGCTGAAGGCGGACTCAACCAGAAACTTTTCGATGAGGTACGCGAGTCCGTTCTGAGTGGTAACCCTTCGTGGGAGTCCTATATAGCCAAGTACTATGTGGGCTTCAGGTCGGGCAAGCGAAAACTGCATGCCGTGCTAGAAGGCAGGACCAGCAACGGTGGTTGGATTGCCGTCGGCCTGGCAAAGAGTGTGGATGATCTAACGGATCCAGAGGACATATGCCAGGACAAACGCACACAGGGTGGATTTGGCCCGGGCCTACCAACCTATGTTGCCCTTCGGAATGCCGATGACATTCCCGCGGTACTCGATCTTATAAAGCAGTGCTAGGCAAGGGCCGGGAATCTAATTCTCGGCCCTTGCCATCTCGGAATTGCCGATGGCTTATCTGCCCACCTACACCTCCGCAATCCCGCGTGCGGCACTCAGCAGCTCGTACTCCCTTTGACTCCAATGGCGCAGCTCGGCAGCCTCGACGGCGTCGCGGCACAGGTCCAGGAATACCTCGGCTCCCTCGCAGAAGCACTCGCGGGCAAAGGCACCGGATCCGTCCGCGACGCACACGCCGTCGGCAAAGAACTTCCAGCTGGACGGCTCGCGCGAGTCGTCTCCGAGCAGCTTGATCTGCAGTACGTGCGGATTTCCAGCAGCACAGAGCTCTTCCTCGAGCAGCTGCACGGTAAAACGCATCTGGTGGGAGAGACTGCTCTTGACCATGGCCGAGGCATAGCCGCTCGGCCCGTCCAGAAGATGCATTCGTTTTGGCTTCGCTGCCAGATTGTGGAAGTTGCGCTCGCTGCGCACAGAGAAATTGTCCATACGGACTCCTTTCATCGATGCTGGCAGGGCCACCGTGCCTCTTGGCCGGTTGGCGTCGGGATCGTGGAGCCAACTCTCTACCCCGACTCTGGATAAAACGCGCCCGCTCCTTGCGGGCACGATGGAGTCTATCAGCGCGCGCGGACAAAAATCAACCCCGTGCGGCAATGAGCGCACGGGGTTGATTTGGTCTACGACCCTCAATTTTTGGTATTTGTTATTCGTCGTCCCCGTCGTTGGGGTCGCCCTTGAGGGTGTTGATGTCCAGGTACTGGTTATCGTCTTCTCTTTGCTGGGTCTCCGACTCCGCTTGGGTGGGGCCGCGGAACAGCTGGAATCCCTCAAACGCAATGACACCGAGCAGGGCAATGACAATGGCGATAAAGGCAACCTTGACTGCCTGCGGAAATTCCGAGAAACGCAGCGCCTTTTCCTCGGCGTAATAATCGGCGAAGCGCTCTTCGCCCGTGCTCTTGGTATACGCCGGCGCGGACGCGGCCTCCGGGTCATATTCCGGTGCAGGCGTGGCAGCGTACGGATCGTTGAGATAATCGCTCGATGCGGTGTCATAATCCTCGGTCTCGATGCGACCGTTGCCAGCATAGCCATCGGAATAATCGGAATATGCCGCACCGCCCTCATAGTCCGCGGCGCTCGTGTTGGCGGCAAAAAGCGGGTTAACTGGAACATCGAGCGCCGGCATGCCGGTAGAGGTCTCATCCAGATCGGCTGCAGCCCAGGAATCGTAGGCAACCTGATGGGCAACGGGCTCATCGAGCCTTGCGACCGGAGGCTTGCGTGCCGCAGGAACAGGCAACTGCTGGGCGCTGTACATAACGGTGCTGTCGGCCGATTTGCCCTGCGTCGCTGCAGCGAGAAATGCCGCAGTCTCGGACGGGTCGCTTGCGGGGCGGGGAGCGGGCGTGGGCGCCGAAGTGGGTGCGGGCGTAGGCGCTGGCGTCGAAACAGGCGACTGCGCAGGAGTCGGCACAGATACGGGCTTAGGCGCAAGTGTGGGATCGGGGCTTGACGGGCGAGCCCCGCCGCCCATGAGTTCGTCGGCGGTCCACGGGCGATCATCCATCACGTCGTCAAGGCTTAGCGAAAACAGGTCGTCTTCACCCTCATCGAACATGCGGTGCACATGTCCACCAATTGCCGGAATCAATCCGCGACCGGTGCATGATGCCTTGCTCAACGCCATTCTGTTCCATCCTTTCGAAATACTAATGACATCGATTATATGGAACTTCCCAAGCGGCCCGGTCTTGGATTCGTGCTTTCCAGAACTCGCACCCAAAAGGGGGAGGGGCAATCCGGGCGAGTGCCTACTTGTCGCCGGCCGCCGCCTTGGCCTCATTGAGGTAGCTATAGAAGCTGTACTTGGAGATGCCAAAGAACTCGCAGGCGCGCTCGCTCGACTTGGAAATGAGAAAGGCGCCGCGACGGTCGAGGTAGCCAATGGCACGAATGCGCTCGTCTTTGGTCATGAGTGCCGCGGGCTTGCCCACAAACTGCTCGCACTCGTGCAGCAGGTCCTCGAGCAGGTCGCCGATGTTCTTGGTAATAGGCTCGGGCTCGGTATAGCCCGTGCCGCCGGTGCCGGTAAAGGCGTCGAGCGAACGCTCAAAAGCCTTCATAAGCGTAATGTCAAAGTTGATGCCCAAAATGCCGACGGGTTTGCCCTCATCGTTGCGGATAAAGATCGTCGAGGACTTGAGCAGCTTGCCATCGGTGGTTTTGGTGAGGTATGGCTCGCGGTCGTGTACGTCGGTGGCGCCCTCGTGCATGGACTCAAACACGATATGGCTGGGGCCGTCACCCAGTTTGCGTCCGCTGACGTGGCCGTTTTCGATCACTACGATGGAGTGGTCCACGTCCTCGGTCTCCAGATCGTGGACGACGATTTCGCAGTTGGGGCCAAATTGGAGCGCCAGGCCGTGTGCAAGGCGCTTATAAAACTCAATCTGTGCGGGGGTCATAGGTGCCTTCCTAAAAATTAGTTTGGGCTCACTGTGCCATAAACCACACATGACCGCAAACAAATCCATCAACAAGGCAATTCATGACCGTTCGGCGGCGAAAAAGTACCGATTACGGCAACAAACAATTCGTTAGGTATGCCAATCAAAAAGTGTGATAGAACATTACTAACAAACTTTTTGTTTGGCATCCACATAAAAGTTCAGCCGTGTGAATGGGATCGGGCTGAAACGCGTATGCGGGGGCCGGCAAGAGAGGACTTAAGGAGTTCACCGTATGGCCGATAAGATCCAGTGGGCGAGCAACACGATGCCCAAGAGCGATGACAAGCACTTGGGAATCATGAGTCTCGACCACGTGAAGAAGGCCCGTGCCTTCCACCAGTCGTTCCCCCAGTACACCGTCACTCCGCTTGCCCGCCTGGACGGCCAGGCCGCGCGCCTGGGCCTGTCCAACCTGTGCGTTAAGGACGAGAGCTATCGCTTTGGCCTCAACGCCTTTAAGGTCCTGGGCGGCTCGTTTGCCATGGCCAACTACATTGCCGACGAGACCGGCAAGGACGTTGCCGACTGCACCTTCGATTACCTGACCTCCGATCAGCTTGCCAAGGACTTTGGCCAGGCCACCTTCTTTACCGCCACCGATGGCAACCATGGCCGCGGCGTGGCATGGGCTGCCAACAAGCTGGGCCAGAAGGCCGTCGTGCACATGCCCAAGGGTTCTACCAAGCCCCGCTTCGATAACATCGCCGCCGAGGGCGCCACGGTGACCATCGAAGAGGTCAACTACGACGAGTGCGTGCGCATGGCCGCCGCCGAGGCCGACGCCTGCGAGCGCGGCGTCATCGTTCAGGACACCGCCTGGGAGGGCTACGAGAAGATCCCGTCCTGGATCATGGAGGGCTACGGCACCATGGCTTCCGAGGCTGCCGAGCAGCTGCGCGAGATGGCCATCAACCGCCCGACGCACGTGTTTGTCCAGGCTGGCGTGGGTTCGCTCGCCGGCGCCGTGGTGGGCTACTTCACCAACCTGTATCCCGATAACCCGCCCACCTTCGTCGTGGTTGAGTGCGCGCCTGCCGCCTGCCTGTACAAGGGCGCTGCCGCCGGCGACGGCGATCCGCGCATCGTGGACGGCGACATGCCCTCCATCATGGCCGGTCTGTGCTGCGGCGAGCCCAACATCCTGGGCTGGGATATCCTGCGCAACCACGCCACCGCCTTCGTGTCCTGCCCCGACTGGGTCACCGCTCGCGGCATGCGCACCCTGGGCGCTCCCGAGAAGGGCGACCCGCGCGTCATCTCCGGCGAGTCCGGCGCTGTGACCACCGGCCTGGTCGAGACCCTCATGCTCGATTCCGAGTACGCCGAGCTCAAGGAACTCATCGGCCTGGACAAGACGAGCTCCGTGCTCTGCTTCTCCACCGAGGGCGACACCGATCCGGATCAGTACCGTCGCATCGTCTGGGAGGGCGAGTACCCGACTTGCTAGCAGACTGACCTGTCCGGAGGCAGCCGGAGGACTTTACTCCCTGCTCGGACAGTCCTGCTCGCACGGAGAGCACATTAAGTGCTCTCCGGCTCGTGCGGAACTCGCGACGGAGCAAAGTCCTCCGTCCGCCTCCTATGGTTACTTGCTTGTGGGGTGCTCGACCTCACGCTACTTGGCACAAGTGATCTATCTGAAATATCTACCTGTAGGTAAACCCTTGTAGAAAGGTTGACTGTTATGACTAAAGAACTCGATTTTGATGCCATTAAGGCTGCTGCGGAGTCTCATCGTGTTGATATGACTCGCTTCCTGCGCGCTATGATCTCCCATCCCTCTGAGTCCTGCGAGGAGGGCGAGGTTGTTGCCTGCATCAAGGCCGAGATGGAGAGCCTTGGCTATGACGAGGTCAAGGTCGACGGCCTGGGCAACGTCATGGGCTTTATGGGCGAGGGCGACAAGATCATCGCCATCGACTCCCACATCGACACTGTCGGCATCGGCAACATCGAGAACTGGGATGCCGATCCCTACGAGGGCTACGAGACCGACGAGATCATCTACGGCCGCGGTGGCTCCGACCAGGAGGGTGGCATGGCTTCTGCTACCTACGCTGCCAAGATGATGAAGGACATGGGCCTCATCCCCGAGGGCTACAAGATCATGGTCGTCGGCACCGTCCAGGAAGAGGATTGCGACGGCATGTGCTGGCAGTACATCTACAACAAGGACGGCATTAAGCCCGAGTTCGTCATTTCCACCGAGCCCACCGACGGCGGCATCTATCGCGGTCACCGCGGCCGCATGGAGATCCGCGTCGACGTTCACGGTACCTCCTGCCACGGCTCCGCTCCCGACCGCGGCGACAACGCCATCTACAAGATGGCCGACATCATCGCCGACGTCCGCGCCCTCAACAACAACGGCTGCGACGAGTCGACCGACATCAAGGGTCTCGTCAAGATGCTCGACCCCAAGTACAATCCCGAGCACTTCGAGGATGCCCGCTTCCTGGGCCGCGGCACCTGCACCGTCAGCCAGATCTTCTACACCAGCCCCAGCCGCTGCGCTGTCGCTGACTCCTGCGCCATCTCCATCGACCGTCGCATGACCGCCGGTGAGACCTGGGAGTCCTGCCTGGACGAGATCCGCAACCTGCCGGCTGCCAAGAAGTACGGCGACGACGTGAAAGTCTCCATGTACATGTACGACCGTCCGTCCTGGACCGGCGAGGTCTACGAGACCGAGGCTTACTTCCCCACGTGGATCAACAAGGAGACCGCTCCGCACGTCAAGGCCCTCGTCGACGCCCACAAGGCCATGTTTGGTGACGAGCGCATCGGCTGCGAGCCCAGCATGGACAAGCGCACCGGTCGCCCGCTGTGCGACAAGTGGACCTTCTCCACGAACTGCGTCTCCATCCAGGGCCGCTACGGCATCCCCTGCGTGGGCTTTGGCCCGGGTGCCGAGTCTCAGGCTCACGCTCCCAATGAGGTCACCTACAAGGACGACCTGGTCACCGCTGCCGCCATGTACGTGGCTG
The DNA here is from genome assembly GCA_900547655.1 of uncultured Collinsella sp. Taxonomy (GTDB): domain Bacteria; phylum Actinomycetota; class Coriobacteriia; order Coriobacteriales; family Coriobacteriaceae; genus Collinsella. The sequence continues at coordinate 4,081 of URHQ01000069.1, read as the reverse complement.
CCCTGAACCTCTACGACCCGAGCAAGGCCGATGGCGACGCCACCGTGTTCCGCGCCGGTCTGACCAACAACAAGATCGATTAGTCCCATTCCTCGATTTTGTTGAGCCGGGGGCCGTTCGTGTCCCCGGCACCCCCTGTTGACTTGGGGCCCGCGGTCGTTATCTCCCATGCTTCCTCAACGGTAGCGGGTCCTCGTCATAGCGCTCTGTATGTTCTAGCCACACGCGCATGCCGGAGCGCATTAACTCATTGCGATCGTTTCATCTTTAGAAAGGACATTTCCATGGACGCTAAGTTTACCGAGCTCGTCGAGCAGCTGAACGGCCTCGATTTTAAGGGTATGTACGGCAGCGATTTCCTGCACACCTGGGACAAGACCACCGATGAGCTCAAGGCTCTCTACATCGTCGCCGACGCCCTGCGCGAGCTGCGTGAGAACAACGTTTCGTCCAAGATCTTCGACTCGGGCCTGGCCGTCTCCCTGTTCCGCGACAACTCCACCCGTACGCGCTTCTCTTTCTCTAAGGCCGCCAACCTGCTCGGCCTTGAGCTGCAGGACCTGGACGAGAAGAAGTCCCAGATTGCCCACGGCGAGACCGTCCGCGAGACCGCTACCATGATCTCCTTCATGGCCGACGTCATCGGCATCCGCGATGACATGTACATCGGCAAGGGCGACGCCTACATGGCCGAGGTCTCCGAGTCTGTCCAGCAGGCTTACGAGGACGGCGTTCTGGATCACCGTCCCACGCTCATCTCCCTGCAGTCCGATTCCGACCACCCCACGCAGTCCTCTGCCGACATGCTCTACCTCATCAACGAGTTTGGCGGCCTCGAGAACCTTAAGGGCAAGAAGGTTGCCGTTACCTGGGCCTATTCGCCCTCTTACGGCAAGCCGCTGTCCTGCCCGCAGTCGCTGATCAGCCTGCTGCCCCGCTTTGGCATGGACGTCACCCTGGCTCACCCCGAGGGCTACGACCTCATGCCCGAGGTCGTCGAGCGCGCCAAGGGCTATGCCGCCGAGTCCGGCACCACCTTTAAGCAGGTCAACACCATGGCCGAGGCCTTCGAGGGCGCCGACATCGTGATCCCCAAGAGCTGGGCTCCGTTTGCCGCCATGGAGAAGCGTACCAATCTGTACGCCGAGGGCGACGACGCCGGCATCGCTGCGCTTGAGAAGGAGCTGCTCGCCCAGAACGCCACCCATCAGGACTGGTGCTCCACGACCGAGCTCATGGAGAAGACTGCCAACGGCCAGGACACCATCTTTATGCACCCGCTGCCCGCCGACATCTCCGGTGTCTCCTGCGAGCACGGCGAGGTTAACGCCGACGTCTTCGACATGCACCGCGTGGGCATGTACAAGGAGGCCAGCTACAAGCCGTATGCCATCGCAGCCATGATGTTCCTGCAGAAGGTTGCCGATCCCGCCGCTACCCTCAAGGCCCTCGACGAGCGCAACACCGCCCGTTGGCTCCAGGCCTAAAGCCGGGCTGAGGTATGCCATGTAAAGGGGGCGCTCTGCCAACCGGCGGGGTGCCCCCTTTTTTGCATCGCGGGCGTGCGGGATAAGCGCTTTCGATGTGGATGCCCGCGGCGCGCGTTATGGGTACGATGGTTTCAGGGGAGGTATCACCATGAGACTTGGATGCGTCATTATGGCTTCGGGCGAGGGCAAGCGGTTTGGCTCTAACAAGATGCTTGCCGATATCTATGGCGAGCCGCTGATTGCCCGGACCATCGATTCGGTTCCCCGGGGCTTTGACGTCGTGGTTTCGACGCGTTGGCCCGAGGTCGCTCAGATTTGCGAGGACAAGCATTGCCCGTGCGTGCTGCACGATGGCGAGCTGCGCAGTCAAAGCATTAAGGCCGGCCTTTCGTGGGGGGCAGAACGCAACTGGAAAGGTTGCCTCTTTTTGCCGGGCGACCAGCCGCTCGTGAGTTCGGATTCTTTTGAGGCTATGGTTCGTACATTTGACGAGCGTGGCCGCAAACATCCGGTGCGTCTTGCGTGCAACGGTGAGCCTTCGAGTCCGGTGCTCTTTCCGGCGGAATTGTTCGATGCGCTCATACGTCTTGAGGGCAAGGACGGCGGCGGTTCGATCCTCAAGGACCGTACCGATGTGGTGCTGGTCGAGGCGCGTGCCTACGAGCTGTGGGACGTCGATACCGCCAAGGGACAGCAACGCATAACGGAGCATATCGCCGCCTGCTCGTATTTTGATCGCGTGGCCAACTGCATCAATCAATAAGGAGCAATTATGATCATCATCAAAAACGGCGCCCTCGTGACGCCCCAGGGGCTTCGCCGCGCTGATCTTGCCATGGATGGCGATAAGATTGTGCGGATTGCCGCGGCGATTGAGCCTGCCGAGGGCGATACCGTCCAGGACGCCACCGACTGTTGGGTGTTCCCCGGCTTTATCGACGGCCACACGCACATGCAGTGCTGGACTGGCATGGATTGGACGGCCGATAGCTTTGAGACCGGTACGCGTGCGGCTGCCTGCGGCGGTACGACGACCATCGTGGACTACGCGACGGCCGATCGCGGCGTGACCATGCCCGATGCCTTGGCCGAGTGGCATCGCCGCGCCGACGGAACCTGCACGGCCAACTACGCGTTTCATATGGCACTCGCCGAGTGGAATGAACGCAACCGCGCCGATCTTTCGGCTATGCGCGAGGCGGGCGTATCGTCGTTTAAGACCTACTTTGCCTACGATCATTTGCGCCTGGACGATGCCGAGACGCTCGAGGTGCTCGAGGAGCTCAAGCGTATTGGCGGCATACTGTGCGTGCATTGCGAGAACGGTACGCTGGTGAATGAGCTGCAGAAGCGCGTGTACGAGCAGGGGACTCATGGGCCCGAGGGGCATGCGCTCAGCCGTCCGGACGTGTGTGAGGGTGAGGCCGTGAGCCGCCTGCTGTATCTGGCGCACCTGGCCGGGGACGCTCCGGTCAACGTGGTGCACCTTTCGACCAAGCTGGGGCTCGAGGCCATCCGTGCTGCCAAAGCGCGCGGGCAGAAGAATATCTATGTCGAGACCTGCCCCCAGTATCTGATGCTCGACGACACCTGCTATCTGGAGCAGGGCGAGGACGGCTTTGCGGGTGCCAAGTATGTGATGAGCCCGCCGCTGCGCCATGCCGGTGACCGTGCCGCGTTGCGCGAGGCGCTTGTGGCCGGCGAGATCGATACTATTGCAACCGATCATTGCAGCTTTAACCTGCACGGGCAAAAGGACCGCGGGCGCGACGATTTCCGCGCGATTCCCAACGGCGGGCCCGGCGTGGAGCATCGTCCCGTCGCGATCGCCACGAGCTTTGAGGGCCAGCTGGGCCCCGAGGACCTCTGCCGCTTGATGAGCGAGAACCCGGCGCGCGTTTTTGGCATGTATCCGCGCAAGGGCTGTCTTGCCGAGGGTGCCGATGCCGACGTGTGCGTGTGGGATCCCCAGGCGCGCTGGGCCATTCGCGCCGCGACGCAGCATCAGGCTGTGGACTACACGCCGCTCGAAGGCTTTGAGGCACATGGCCGCGCCAAGGCCGTGTTTGTGAACGGCGTGCTGGCGGCACGCGACGGCGAGCCTACCGGAGCCCAGCCCGGTCGCTACGTGCCCCGCTAGCAGCAAAGATGCCGTGTCCCCTCCGCAGTTGCGGTGAAATACGGATTGTTTGCGGCCGTCATACGGCCAAACAGTCCGTATTTCACCGCAACTGACGAGATGGGGCCGGCTACTTGAGGCTGGTGGCGATGAGGGGGCGATTGAGGGCTGCCTCGAAGCGATCTGCCATCGTGGGGTCGCTGAGCGTGTCGACTTGGTTGAGCATGATGCGGGCATTGTTGAGGTTCAGCATCCGCAGCTCGGCATTGAGCACCTGGGCGACGCGCTCTGGGGTGACAGTGTCGGTGAGCTCGCAGCCGCAACGCTCGCAAAAGAGCTCGGGGCGGTGGACAACCTCGGCGACGGGTTTGCCCAGTCCCGAGGCGCCGACGACCCAGACAACGTTTGCCGTGGCGGCGGGAATTACCGGCTCCCAGGCGGCATGCGCCTTGAGCGGGAGTCGCTTGCTACC
>URHQ01000068.1 GCA_900547655.1 uncultured Collinsella sp. | reverse complement strand
AAGGCTGAGGAGATGTCGAGCATGACCTCATGACGAGGGCGGCCCGGCGGCAATGCCGGGCCGCCCTCGGCAGCCGAGACTCCCCGCCCCGGCCCCGGGCAAGGGGCCGTCCCTTGCATCTCCATCCCGGTTGCGAAAGAGCCGAGAAGTGGCCGCGCCTACGAGGGGATCTCCCTCGGGATGAACCGCGACGCGACCAGGCCGGCGACGGCCGCCACGCACACCGCGCCGAACACCCCAGCCGTACCCACGGCGGTCGCGGCGGGGGCAAGCATGCCGCACGCCGCAGTCGAGACGGTGCCGCCGAAGCCCCTGAAGAACATGGCCATGGAGGTGGCGCGCCCGGCGTCCGCCGGATCGGCGCCCGTCTGGGCGGCAAGGTTGGACACGGGCATGCCGATGCCGACGCCGAGACCCAGCACCGCCGCGACGGCGGCGCAGGAGGCGACCGCTAGCATCGGGGACATCGCAGAGAACGTCACCGACGCCGCAAGGACGACGGCGGATGACGCCGCCGCGATGGCGCGGAGCCGCCCGGTCGCGCGGAACGCCGCGCCGGATGTATTGCTGCCGACCATGAGGGCAAGCGTCATGGGAATGAGCACCGCGCCGGACGAGGCAGCGGCCATGCCCAGCCCCTCCTGGAGGAGCCTAGGCAGGTAGGAGACGCCCGCCATGAGGGCGAATTGGACGCAGAAGCCGGAGACGAACCCCGCTACGACCTGCCCGCGGCGAAACAGCCCCATGGGGACGGTCGGGGCGGCCTTGCCCCTCTCCACGCGGGAAAGGAGCGCGGCGCAGGCAACGGACAGCACGACGAGGGCGACGAACTGCGGCGAGGCCATGGGAAAGACGCTGCCCGCCAAGCTGAAGGCGAGGACGAGGCTCAGAACGCACAGCGAGGCGACGACGCTCCCCGAGACGTCGAAGCCAACTACAGGGGCCCCGAGAGCCCTGCCGGGCAGGCAGCGCCCCGACAGGAACAGGGCGACGATCGAGATGGGGAGGTTGACGACGAAGATGACGTGCCAGGATAGCCCCTGGGCGACGGCCCCGCCGATGACGGGCCCTACGACGCTCGCAATCCCGTACATGGCCGAAGCCGCCCCGAGGTACGGTCCCCTGTCCCTCGGGGCGAGCATCATCGCCGCGGCAATGAACACACCCGCCTCGAGGACGCCGCCGCCCACGCCCTGAAGCAGGCGGAACGCCGCCAGCGCCCCTATCGTCGGTGCGAGGGCGCACAGGACGGACGATGCGGCGAAGAGCGCGAGCCCCGCCACGTACACCCTCCTGAGGCCGAACGAGAACGCCAGCCCTCCGCACAGGAGGGTGGACACGGTGCTCGCCACGAGGTAGGCGGTCATCGGCCAGGCATAGTGGGCCTCCCCTCCGAGCGCCGCGGCAACCGTCGGCATGGCAGTGGCCACCACGGTCGAGTCGAGCGCCGCGACGAACAAAGCGAGCATGAGGCCCGCCACGGTCGACTTACCGACCGCCCCCGTCGCGGGGATGGGTATCGGTTTTTCCTGCATGTTTCTTCCTCTCTACTCAGCGCCCGCCCGCGCGGGCACCGCGGAGCATCCCCCGCGTCAGACAAAAGGAAGGACGGGTCACCCCCTGGGCCTCCTCGCCACGGGCATCCAGATCTCGCTGCGATACCCTCTCGACGCGAAGTCGCCATGCGGGTACACCTCGAGGCTGACGTCGCCGGCGAGCTCGTAGCCCGAGGACGGGAGCCACTCGGAGAAGATTCTGCGGTAGTGCTCGGCGGTCGCGACGTCGCACGGCCCGGTGCAGCCGAACACGGCCCACATACCGGCGGGGACGTAAATCTCGTCCGCCCAGCCGGGGGCCTCCCCCGAGGACGCCACCGCTATCCGGTAGCTCGACTCCCCGCCCTCGGACACGTTGACCCCGAGAACCCCCTCGGGTCCCGAGCCATCGGCGAGGGCGAGCAGGGCCTCGATGCTCCCGGAGCGCGAGGCACCACCCCAGAACCTCCCGAGCTCCTCTCTCCCTTCCTCCCCCATCTGGGCGAGGAGGCCCGCCTCGGACGGCCCGCACGGCGTTAGCGACACCCCGACGAGGCGCATCCCGCCCCATAGGACGATCCTCCACGGCAGGGGCTCGGCGCCCGTGACGGTGAGAGAGAACGAGAGCCTCGGGAAGACCGAGAGCGGGGCACCCGGGCGCTTCGCCTCGCTGGGCGAGATCCCGAGGGTGTCCCTGAACGCTCGGTTGAACGCGGTCGGGGAGCAGTAGCCGTACCGGACCGCGACGTCGACGACCCGCTCCCCGCGGGACAGGTCGAGCGCGGCGCGGGAGATGCGGCGCCGGCGCACGTACTCCATGAGGCCGATGCCGGCGATATAGGAGAACATCCTCCGGAACTGTCCCTCGGTGCAGGCGGCGAGCCGCGCCGCGTGGGCGAGGTCGAGGTCCCCCTCGAGGTTCGCCTCTATGTAGTCCATCGCGTCGTTGAGGTCCTCTATCCAGCCCATCGGGTCACCATCCTTCCGAGAAGAGAGCATGGGGCAACAAGGCAGCGCAGTCCTCGCGTCCAAGGGGCGAATAATGAGAGTTTTTGATGACTGGCTCGTCGCCGACGGCCCGTCTCGATGATAGACCGTCGGCACGAGGATCCGACCCGCGAATGCCCGTTTTGCATTGTCAGGAACCTCGCTCAGGAGCACGCCATGAAGGAGGATGCCCGCCGCGCCGTGATGCGCACGGCACACCAACGACGCGACAGCCGCGATCGAAAGCTGAGGAGGGACGTTAGCCACTGGGCTAGCAAGTAGCCCATTCCGTGCGCACAGCGCCAGGAACAGCGGCCCGCCCATCGATCACCTTGGACCATGGTACCGTCGCAGTAAGAGGACGGACAGCGGGCGGGCGCTAGGGCGAACAAATTGGCATGAAAAGAGGGCGGCATAGACCTTCTGGTCATGCCGCCCTCTTTGAATGACAAGTTGTCGCTCTGGCGCCCGCGCAGCGTCGACTGATCCGCCGTTCGGTAGAACGACGGAACCGCCTAACCGCCCAAGTAAGCTTTGCGGACGTTGTCGTCGTGCAGCAGCTCTTGGCCGCTACCGGTCATGGTGATCTTGCCGGTCTCGAGCACATAGCCGCGTGTGGCGATGGAAAGCGCCATCTGTGCGTTTTGCTCGACCAGAAGCACCGTGGTTCCGGCCTTGTGCAGGTCCTCGACAATCTGGAAGATCTGCTCAATCAGAATCGGCGCCAAACCCATGGAGGGCTCATCGAGCATGAGCAGCTTAGGGTTACTCATAAGAGCGCGGCCCATAACGAGCATCTGCTGCTCGCCGCCCGAAAGGGTGCCGGCGACTTGGCGACGGCGCTCCTTAAGGCGCGGGAACTGCTCGTAGACGCGCTCGAGACCCGGAGCCACCGTTGACTTGGGCTGCGTATAGGCACCCATTTCCAGGTTCTCCTCGACCGTCATCTGCAAAAAGGCACGACGACCCTCGGGAACCTGAGCCAGGCCCTTGCCCACCAGTTTATCGGCAGGCGTATGGGTAATGTCCTCGCCCATAAACTTGATGGAGCCGGTCTTGGAACGTAGCAGGCCCGAGACGGTTTTAAGCGTCGTGGACTTGCCGGCGCCGTTGGCACCGATCAGAGCCACGATCTCGCCCTCGTTGACGTTAAAGGAGATGTCCTTGATGGCGTGGATAGCGCCGTACCAGACGTTGATGTTGTAGACGGAAAGCATCGACTCTGCCATTTAGTTCTCCCCCTTATCCTGCTTGCCCAGATACGCCTCGATAACGGCATCGTTGTTCTGGATTTCCTCGGCCGTGCCCTTGGCGATGACCTTACCAAAGTTAAGCACGCAGATGCCCTCACAAATGTTCATGACGAGCGACATATCGTGCTCGATAAGCATGATGGCGATACCAAAAGTGTCGCGAATCTTAACGATGTTCTCCATGAGCTCTGCGGTCTCGGACGGGTTCATGCCGGCGGCAGGCTCGTCGAGCAGCAGCAACTTGGGGTTGGTGGCAAGAGCGCGAACGATCTCCAGACGACGCTGAGCGCCGTAAGGCAGCGAGCCGGCCTGCTCGTTTGCCAGGTGCTCCATATCAAAGATGGACAGCAACTCCATGGCGCGTTCATGGGCGGCCTTCTCGTGCTTCCAGTACGTCGGCAGGCGCAGCACGCCCTCAAAGCCGGAGTAGCGCTCCTGGTTGTGCAGGCCGACCTTAACGTTGTCCTCCACCGTCATGGTGTTGAACAGGCGGATGTTCTGGAACGTACGGGCAATACCCATGCGGTTGACCTGGTAGACCGACTTGCCCGAAGTGTCCTCACCGTCGAGCAGGATGGTGCCGTGCGTGGGCTGGTACACCTTGGTGAGCAGGTTGAAGACCGTAGTCTTGCCGGCACCGTTGGGGCCGATGAGACCGGCGATCTCAGTCTTGCCGATGGTTAGGCTAAAGTCGTCGACTGCCTTAAGGCCGCCGAATTCAATGCCCAGGTGGATGCACTCGAGCGCCGGGCGCTCGCCCAGGTCGCGGTCGGGAACGATGGCGCCAGAAGGATACGGGACCATCTTGCCCTTGTTGAACTCAAATTTACTGGGCATCGGCTGCCACCTCCTTCTTGGAAGCAAAGCGGTCCTTGACGCGACCGAAGAACCCCTTGAGCTGCGGGTTGTTGGTAAAGATCATGACCAGGATCAGCACGATGGCGTAGATGAGCATGCGGTAGTCCGAGAACTGACGGAGCAGCTCGGGAAGCACCGTGAGCAACGCCGCCGCGATAACGGAGCCGCGCATATTGCCCAGACCACCCAGGACCACGAACACCAGGATGAGGATGGACGTGTTGAAGTCGAACTTGGTGGCGGAGAGCTGCGAGAAGTTACCGCCGAAGAGAGCTCCGGCAGCACCGGCGAGGGCAGCGGAAACCACGAAGGCGATCATGCGGTACTCGGTGACGGAGATGCCTACGGACTCGGCTGCAATCTTGTTATCGCGCACGGCCATAATGGCACGGCCGGTACGGCTGCGAACCAGGTTGAGCACGATCACGAGTGCGACCATGACCAGGATGGCACCGGCGAGGAAGGTCGAGTACGTCGACACGCCCGAGGCGCCCTGGGCGCCCTTGATGATGGCGGTGCCGTCCTCGAGCAGGTGCAGGTCGTCGATCGTAGAGTTGCCCGTGATGTTAAAGATCACGTGCAGGCCGCGGGAGTCGACGCCCACAATAAGGCAGGTGACGATCTCTTTGATGATCTCGCCAAAAGCCAGGGTCACGATGGCCAGATAGTCGCCGCTCAGGCGCAGGACCGGGATACCGATCAAGAAGCCCAGGATGGCGGCAGCGATGGCGCCGACCACGATGCTGATGATAAGGCGCACAGGATCGGAGGGAACGGCGCTCTCGAGGGCGACCGCGGTGACGATGCCCGTGTAGGCACCGACACTCATAAAGCCCGCATGGCCCAGCGACAGGTCGCCCGCGATGCCGACGACAAGGTTGAGGGAAATGGCCATGACGATGTAGGCCGTAATAGGAACCAACTGACCGGCGATCATGCGCGGAATCATGTGGTTCGACTGCATAAAGAACACGATGGCGAAGGCCACGATGCACATGGCGTACGTAACAAAGTCGTGACGCGTCTGCTTATCTTGAAGAAACTTCATAACGCTCACCTACACCTTCTCGGGGACGTACTTGCCCAAGAGGCCGGCAGGCTTGACGAGCAGGACGATGATCAAAACACCAAAGACGATGGAGTTGGCAAGGCTCGTGGAAATGTAAGCCTGCGCCATTGCCTCGATGATGCCGATGAGAATGCCGCCGACAAAGGCACCGGGAATGGAGCCGATGCCGCCGAAAACGGCAGCGTCGAAGGCCTTGATGCCAGGCATGGCGCCCGTGGTGGGCTGCAGGACCGGCGAGTAGGAGCACAGGAGCACGCCGGCGATGGCAGCGAGGGCGGAGCCGATGGCGAACGTCATCGAGATGGTGCGGTTGACGTTGATGCCCATGAGCTGAGCGGCGGCCTTGTCCTCGGACACGGCGCGCATGGCTTTGCCCATCTTGGTCTTACCTGTAAAGAACATCAGACCGGCCATGATAACCAGGCAGGCGACGATGGTGACGAGCGAGACGGCGCTTACGTTGAACTTGGCCAAGAACTCCGGCACCTGGAAGGTGACGAGCGAAGTGAAGTTCTTGGGCGTGGCGCCCCACAGAAGCTGCGCGGCGTTCTGCAGGAAGTAAGACACGCCGATAGCCGTGATCAGAACGGCCAGCGGGCCTGCTTGGCGCAGCGGCTTATAGGCCAGACCCTCGATGAGAACACCGAGAACGGTACAGACCACACAAGAGAGAACTACAGATGCCCAGCCCGGGAGGCCGAGATACGACGTGGCGCAGAACGAGACATAGGCACCGACCATGATGACGTCGCCGTGAGCGAAGTTGAGCATCTTGGCGATACCGTAGACCATGGTGTAGCCCAACGCGATGATGGCGTAGACGCTGCCCATGGACAGGCCGTTGACCAGGTATTGGATAAAGACCGTCATGTTCCACATCCCCCTTTCGAATAGGTTTCCAGTTAATGTATGAAACAGGGACGTTACATCGTCCCTAGATACCAAGCAAGCAGGGAAGGCCAAAACCTCCCCTGCTTGGAATCAAAACCGCTCTATGTAAGGCGGTCTATTAGGCCTGTACGTACTTGCCGTCGGTAATGACGTACGCCGTCGGGTCCTTCTGAACCTGGCCCTTGTCGTTCCAGGAGAGCTTGCCAGTCAGACCGTCAACGGTAATCTTGCGCATAGCCTCGGGAAGCTTCTCGGCAACCTCGGTGGGGTCGGCGTCGACACCCAGGCCGGCCTCCTTGAGAGCCTCGACCACAGCATGCACGCCGTCGTAGGCGTCAGCGGCAAACTGGTCGGGGGTATCGCCGTACTTATCCTTGTAAGCGTTGACGAAGTCGGCGTTCTTCTCGTCGTCGGCGGAGAACGGGGTCATGAGCAGCAGGCCCTCGGCAAGAGAGGTGTCGAAGCCCTCAACGCCCAGGATGCCGTCCATGCCGTCGCAGCCCATCATCTTGACGTCGTAGCCCATGTCCTTGGCGTTCTTGAGCAGGACGGACGCCGGCGTGTAGTAGATCGGCGCGAAGATCATGGTGGCGCCGGCCTGCTTGGCCTTGGTCAGCTGGTTGGTAAAGCTCGTGGCGGAGTCGTCCTTAAAGGTCTCCTCGTCGACAATCTCGAGCTTGGACTTAGCGGCCTGGGCCTTAAAGGAATCTGCGATGCCCGAAGAATAGGCGTCGCCGGAGTTATAGAACAGCACGAACTTCTCGTCCGCATACTTCTGCGCCAGGAACTTGGCAGCGTTGACACCCTGGTTAGGGTCGGTAAAGCAAACCTGGAAGACGCAATCCTTGCCCTTGGTAACGTCCTCGGAGGACGCGGACGGGGTGATCATGAACGTCTCGGGGTCGTTACCGCACTCGGCGGCAACGGCGACCGACGCACCCGTGGTGGTCGGACCGACGAGGGCCTGCATGCCCCAGTCGAGCAGGGTGTTGAAGGCGTTGACGGCCTTCTCGCCGTCAGCCTGGTCGTCCTCGGCCTTGCTGACAAGCGGCAGCTCCTTGGTCGAGAAATCCTTGCAGCCAAGCTCGACAGCCTGTGTAACGGACTTGCCGTAGGACGCGTTGGCGCCGGTCAGCGGGCCGATAGTGCCGATCTTAAACGAAGCGTCGCCCGAAGCGGAACCGCTATCGCCGCCGTTGGAGGAGCAGCCAGCTAGAATGGACATCGCCCCCAGACCTGCTGCGCTCGCGATAACGCTCCTGCGATTCATAACAGGGTTCAATGACTTACCGGTGAGGCTCGACATGCGGCTCTCCTCTCAAATCTCGTCGGGTTTCGGTTACCCGACAGGCCATCCTTCGCCGTGTTCGGCGTTCGCAAAATACTAGACGCTTTAGTTAAGGAAAGTGGCGATTATTTCAACTTTTCTTTGGATTTGTTCATTTATCCATAATTCTGCGTATTTTTATTACTTTATGCAGTAATGCCACTTTATTGTGTGAAAGTAATGTTTCCGTTCTGTTACAGGCGTCCCTGCCCTGAATAAAACGGCCTCACCGGTCGCGCTTTATGCGCACTTAGGCGGCGATGTACTTGCCGTCCTGAATCACATAGGCTGTGGCGGGCTTTTCGACCTGGCCCTCGTCATTCCACGTCAGCTCGCCTGTCAGGCCCTCGATCTTGATCTTGCGCATGGCCTTGGCAAGGTCGCCGGCAATGTCGGCACCGTCGGCCGAAATGTCAATCCCTGCCCTATCGATAGCCTCGACGATTGCGTGGACGCAATCGTAAGCGTCGGCGGCAAACTGGTTGGGCGTCTCGTCGTAGGCATCCTTATAGGCCTTGACGAAGTCGGCATTCTTCTCATCATCGGCAGAAAACGGGGTCATGAGCAGCACGCCCTCGGCAAGAGAGGTGTCGAAGCCCTCAACGGAGAGCAGGCCGTCCATGCCGTCGGTACCCATGAGCGTCATGTCGTATCCCATGTCCTTGGCGTTCTTGAGCAGGACGGACGCCGGCGTGTAGTAGATCGGCGCAAAGATGAGCGTGGCTTCTGCCTCTTTTGCCTTGGTCAGCTGATTGGTAAAGCTCGTGGCGGAATCGTCCTTAAAGGTCTCGGTATCGACAATGTCAAGCTTGGATGCCTTGGCCTGCTCCGCAAAAGCGTCGGCAACGCCCGAGCTATACGTATCGCCGGAGTTGTAGAACAGGGCGATCTTGGCATCCGCGTACTTCTCGGCCAAGAACTTTGCGGCGCTGGCGCCCATGGTGGGATCGGTGAAGCAAACCTGGAAAACCGTGGTCTTGTCCTTGGTGACGTCGAGAGACGAGGCCGAGGGCGTGACCATGAGCATATCGTCGGCAATCTCGCCCGAGACGGCGACGGCGGCACCAGTCGTGACGGGGCCGACGAGCGCCTGCATGCCCCAGTCGCACAGGGTATTGAAGGCGTTGATGGCCTTCTCGCCGTCAGCGACGTCATCCTCGGACTTAAGCGAGAGCTTGAGGTCCTTGGTCGAGAAATCCTTGGCGGCGAGCTTGGCACCCTTCTCGGCCGAAACGCCATAGGTTGCCGCGGCGCCGGTCAGAGGGCCGATGACACCGATCTTGAAGGTCTTGCCGTCATCGGCGGAGCCGCCGTCCGAGCCACCCGACGAGCAACCAGCGAGTGCGACGGCACTGCCGAGCGCCGCGGCGCCGGCGAGAAAGTTCCTACGGCTGAGCGTGCTGTTGATGTTGAACATGGTGTCCCCCTTTTCGCTGGCCGCGGTGCGGCCGTCTTGCGGTACAGGGCAAACCTTATGGCGCAAACGTTGACAGTTTGTTACGGAGTTCCGTTTGTAGCGAGCATGTTTCCAATGTTTCCGCAGCGTTTCGGGGGTGCCGTTTTGTGCGACTCCTGTTGCCTGGCGAGCACGCACCCTCGGTTCACGCTAGAATGCACTCAACCTTTAAGCGGTTAATCCATCCATAAGATGCACGAAGGAGCTATCTATGAGCGAACCCCTGCGCACCGTGAACGTCGGTCTGATCGGTCTGGGAACCGTCGGCGGCGGCGTGGCCCGTCTGATCAAGAGCCACCACGATGAGTACCTGGCAGCCTACGGCATCGACCTTAAGCTGACCCGCGCCTGCGCGCTTGCTTGGGAGCAGGCCGAGGCGGCAGGCATTGAGCGCGAGGCCTTTACGAGTGACTGGCACGACGTCGTCACCGACCCCGCCGTCGACATCGTCGTCGAGCTGATCGGCGGCGAGCATCCCGCAACCGAGATATTCACCACCGCCTTCGAGAACGGCAAGCACGTCGTCTCTGCCAACAAGGCCCTGCTGGGCCGTCATGTCGAGACGCTCGCCGAGAAGGCGCGCGCGTGCGGCGTGCAGATTAAGTGCGAGGCCAGCTGCGGCGGTGGCATCCCCATTGTCAGCACGCTCGAGCACGACCTGGTGGGCAACAAGATCCTGACCATCGCCGGTATCCTTAACGGCACCACCAACTACATCCTGTCGCGCATGGACGCCGAGGGCGCCGATTACGCTGACGTGCTCGCCGACGCCCAGGCAAAGGGCTATGCCGAGGCCGACCCGTCCGCCGACGTCGACGGCTTCGATGCCGCCAGCAAGACGGCAATCCTCGCTTCCATCGGCTTTGGCACCCGTGTGACCACCGACGATGTCTACCAGCAGGGTATCCGTACCATCGGCGCCGAGGACATTGCCCAGGCCCGCGAGCTCGGCTACACCATCAAGCTGCTGGGCATCGCACGCAACACCGACGCCGGCGTCGACGTCCGCGTGCACCCCACGCTGATCCCCGCCGACCACATGCTTGCCAAGGTCAACGGCGCCATGAACGCTGTCTACGTGGTAGGCGACGCCGTGGGCGAGACCATGTTCTACGGTGCCGGCGCAGGCTCCTTCCCCACCGCGAGTGCCGTCGTGGGCGACATCCTGTCGCTCTCCGAGCAGATCAGCCGCGGCGTGGCTCCGCTGCCCGAGATTGAGCCCTATGGCCACAACCTCGCCTTTAAGCCCATGGACGAGCTCCAGACCAAGTACTATGTGCGCCTGAAGGTCGCCGACCGCGTGGGCGCCCTGTCCGAGACGGTCGACATCTTTGCCAAGCACAACATCTCGATCTCGCTCATCAACCAGGTCGAGGACGGCAAGTCGGGCGTCAGCGATGCCTGCTCGGTCATCTTCTTGACGCACCGCGCACTCGAGAAGGACGTCCAGGCTGCCGCCGCCGAACTTGCCAGCGTCGACTGCGTGGCCGAGGTCGCCAACGTCCTGCGCATCGAGGACGTCGAGGCATGGACCGAAGGCGTCATGGCCAACTAGTCCACTACTTCGAACCTCAACGAAGCTCAACGCAAAAGGCGCGCCGTCTGCATCAACTGCAGGCAGCGCGCCTTGTTTTGTTTGTAAGGGAAACTGCGTCCCGGTATTTCAGCTCAGAACGGGGCGCAGCTTCCCTCAGGGCCTTTTTCGGAAACTATGTCCCATTCTGGGCGCGGATTCTGGGACACGCTTTCCGCAACGGGCCTCGGGACTGCGGACGATTTCTTGGACCGTTACGCGGCCCTTCCCTGGAGTGGGTATGATGAATTGGACACCTAGTTAAGAGCGAAAGGTGTTCAAGATG
>URHQ01000067.1 GCA_900547655.1 uncultured Collinsella sp. | reverse complement strand
AAGAGACAGGCACGAGCCAGGTCACGCGCCGCCTTGTGCATGCGGGCACGAATGTCGTCGTGTCCGTCGAGGCACGGCGCTGGACTCTCCTCGATCAGCTTTTGGTTGCGGCGCTGCACCGAGCACTCGCGCTCGCCGAGCGAAAACACATGGCCCTGCTTATCGGCCATAATCTGCACCTCAACATGGTGCGCCGGCGCGACGAACTTCTCCATGTAGCACTCGCCGTCGCCAAAAACGGCCTCGCCCTCGGCACGCGCCTCGATGAACGCCTTTGCCGCATCTTCCACGCGCTCGACCTTGCGAATGCCGCGACCGCCGCCACCTGCACGCGCCTTAATAAGCACGGGGCAGCCAATGCGCTCGGCCTCCGCCGTTGCCTCCTCGGGGCTTTTGAGCAAATCGCAGCCCGGCACGATGGGCACGCCCGCCGCGGCGGCCGTTCGACGCGCGGCGTCCTTGTCGCCCATGCTGTCGATCACCTCGGCCGAAGGACCGACAAACGCCAGGCCATACTTGTCGCAGTCGCGCACGAAGCTCGCCTTCTCGGAAAAGAAGCCATAGCCGGGATGAATTGCCTTAGCTCCCGACTTTACGGCACAGGTGAGCACAGCATCGTCGTTGAGGTAGCTCTCGACAAGACGCGGGCCGCCGATGCAATACGCCTCGTCGGCAAGCTGCACGTGTAGCGCGTCCGCATCGGCCGTGGAATAAACGGCGACGGTCTTGATGCCCATATCGCGGCACGCGCGGATAACACGGACCGCGACCTCGCCGCGGTTGGCGATGAGCACTTTGTCGAACATGAAGCCTTCCTTAACTTTCGTGCATGAGTGCAAAGGACATATCGGCGCGGCAGCAAACCTCACCGTTGACGCTCGCAGTACCCGTCGCAAAGCGGAACGGCCCGCGCGCACGCGTGATGGAGCACACCAGATCCACCGTGTCGCCCGGGCGCACCGGACGCTTGAAGCGCACCTTGTCCAGACTCGTGTAGAACGGCGTCGCGCCGCGCGCTTCCTCATCGCCCATCAGCAGCACGCAGCAGTTCTGGGCGAGCATCTCGCATTGGATCACGCCGGGGACGACCGGGTTTCCCGGAAAATGCCCCTGCAAAAAGTACTCGTCGCCCGTAATCGTGATCTTGCCGTGGGCCTCGTCGCCCACCAGCTCGGCTTCGTCGAGCAAAAGCATCGGCTCGCGATGCGGTAACAGCTTCTTGAGCTCTTCTTTGTTCATGGATATCACCTATCCGATCCTCATGAGGCAGCTGCCGAACTCCACGAGGTCGCCGTCGGCCACGCAGATCTCGAGCACCTCGCCATCCGCCTCTGCCGTCACCTCGTTGAGAACCTTCATGGCCTCGATGATGCAGAGGGTCTCGCCGGCCTTGACCTTGGAGCCCACGTGCACAAACGGCTCGTCGCCCGGCGCCGGGGCAGCATAGAAAACGCCGACCATGGGAGCGGTCACCTCGGTGCCCTTGGGCTCCGGTGCGGCGGCAGGTGTCTGCGCGGCGGGCTCCGGTGCGGCAGGCGCGACTGTGGGAGCTGCAACTGGAGCGGCCATAGCGCTCGGCATGGGCATGGGCACGGCAACCGGCTGTGCAGCGCTCGCGCGCTCGAGTTCGACCGCGGTGCCATCGGGCTCCTCAACGCGCACGCGCGTGAGGCCGCGGTCCTCCATAACATCGGCTATCTCGGCAAGTCTTTTGGAATCCATGCTCTAGCTCCTCGTATATCTACGCAGCGCGATGGCGGCATTGTGCCCGCCAAAGCCCAGGTTGGTCGAAAGCGCCCAGGTAAGATCGGCGCGAACCGCGCGATTGGGCGTGTAGTCAAGATCGCAGGCGGGATCGGGTGTGTGGTAGTTAATGGTCGGGGGCACCACGCCCTGCTCGAGCGCCATGGCACATGCCATGACCTCGATGGCACCCGTGGCGCCGATCATATGGCCGGTCATCGACTTAGTCGACGAGACGTGCGCGGCGCGCGCCGCGTCCTCGCCGAGCGCACGCTTAATGCCCGCCGTCTCGGACGAATCGTTGAGCTTGGTCGATGTGCCGTGGGCATTGATGTAGAGACCCTCGGAAGGCTTGACGTCGCCCTCGGTCACCGCCAGCGATATCGCGCGGGCAATGCCGGCAGCCTCGGGATCAGGGCTCGTGATGTGATAGGCATCATCGGTGTTGCCGTAGCCCACGACCTCGGCATAAATGTGCGCACCGCGCGCCTGCGCATGTTCCATGCTCTCGAGCACGAGCACGCAGGCGCCCTCGCCCATCACAAAGCCGTCGCGGTCTGCATCGAACGGACGGCAGGCCGTCGCGGGATCGGGGTTGGTGGTCAATGCGCGGCAGGACGTAAAGCCCGCAACGGCATCGGGGATAATTGCAGCCTCGGCGCCGCCCGCGAGGATCGCGTCGGCATAGCCGTGCTTGATGGCGCGGAACGCCTCACCCACCGCATGGGCCGAGGTTGCGCACGCGGTCACCACGGGCAGGGTCGGGCCCTTTGCCTTGTGGCGGATTGCGATATTGCCCGATGCCATGTTGGGGATCATCATCGCGATCATGTAAGGCGATGCGCGACGAGGCCCCCGATCGGCGATCGTGTGGACGTTGTCGACGAGTGTCTGCATGCCGCCCACACCCGAGCCCACGTAGACGCCCAGGCGCTCTCGATCAATGGCGCCTTCGACATCAACGCCCGCATCGTGCATGGCTTCGTCCGAAGCCGCCATCGCAAACTGAACGCAGGGGTCGAGATGCTTGGCGTCACGCTTGCCAAAGTACTCGTTGCCGTCAAAGCCCTTGACCTCGGCTGCCACCTTGACGGCAAACGCATCGGTATCGAAGTGCGTGATCGGGCCGATGCCGCACGTGCCGGCGCACATGGCCGCCCAGGTGGCAAGCGCGGTGTTGCCGAGCGGCGACACGGCACCGATACCGGTGATTGCAACTCTCTGTTCCATCATGGTCTCCTCATCCAAGCCGCTTACCCGGCTTGCTTTCTACATCGCCATTCCGCCGTCGACGCGTATGACTTCGCCCGTAATGTAGGCAGCCGCATCGCTCGCCAAAAAGCGCACTACGCCGGCCACTTCCTCGGGGCGCGCCATGCGCCTCAGGGGAATCTGCTCCTCGCACGCCGCACGCACCTTATCCGATAGCTTTGCCGTCATATCGGTCTCGACAAACCCGGGTGCGACCGCGTTCACTCGTACGCCGCGGGGCGCAAGCTCGCGCGCTACCGCCTTGGTCAGGCCGATCACGCCCGCCTTAGAGGCAGCGTAGTTGGCCTGCCCGGCATTTCCCATCATGCCCACGACCGAGCTCATGTTGACGACGCAGCCGCCGCGCTGGCGCATAAAGGTCTTGGTGAGTGCGCGCGTCGTATTGAACGTGCCCTTGAGATTGACATCGAGCACGCGGTCGAAGGCATCGTCACCCATACGCATGAGCAGGCTGTCGCGCGTGATGCCGGCGTTGTTGACGAGCGCCCAAATGGAGCCAAAGTCGTTGAGGACCGCTTCCACGCACGCATTGACGGCAGCGGGGTCTGCCACGTCGCATTGATATGCGCGCGCCGTGGCGCCAACCATCTCGCAGGCTCCGCATGTCTCGCGCGCGGCATCGACGCTACCGGCATAGACGACGGCAATATCAAAGCCGTCCTCCGCCAAGCCAACCGCACAAGCGCGGCCGATTCCCCGCGAGCCGCCCGTGACCAGTGCCACACGGCGTGAGTCGTTGCGCTCGAGCGCGCCGTTGTTCAAGTTGCCCATGTCATTCCTTTCGGGTTACAGCCCTGTGGGCTATGCGAGCTCATCGGCAATAGCTGCGACCTGCTCGGCCGTTTCGCACGAATACACGCGAACGTCGCTCAGCGTACGCTTGACTAGGCCCGACAGCGTTTTGCCAGGGCCGACCTCAATAAACGTGTCGATACCCTGATCCTGCAGAGTGTGCAGCGTGTCGACCCAACGCACGGCATGGCTCACCTGGTTGGCCAAGACATCCGATGCCGCTCGCGGGTCCGCCGGATAGGGCGCCGCCGTCATGTTTGCCAAAACAGGAATGAGCAACGGGGACGGCGCGTGACCAGCCTCAATATATGCGGCAAGGCCACAGGTTGCCTCGGCCATATAGGGGCTATGAAATGCACCCGACACCGCGACCTTCATGGCGCGGCCGCCAGCCTCTTTTACTAGGACGTCGAGGGTCTGCAGCGCATCGGGCGCTCCGGCCACAACCGTCTGCTGGGGACTGTTGTAGTTGACCGGCCAGCAGTCCTCGCCGGCCTGCGCAGCCAGGTTCTCGACTTGCGCAGCATCAAGTTTGATGACGGCGCGCATGCCGCCGGGGTGACGCTCGGCCGCCGTGGCCATCAATGCCGCGCGCTCACACACGAGCTCAAAACCCGCTCGCGTATCGAATGCCCCCGCAAAGGTGAGTGCAGCGACCTCGCCCAGCGAGAATCCCGCACAGGCGGCAGGCACCACGCCGCGCTCGCGCAGGGCGACGGCGACAGCCAAGTCGTGCACGAACACGCAAGGCTGCGTGTTCTCGGTCTGCGAGAGTTCCTCCTTGGAGGCGCTCCGGCACTGCTCGCTCGTCCCCGGGCGCACCTCATCGGCAATGGCGAACACCTCGGCAGCCGCCGGCGATGCCTCGACCAGGTCGACGCCCATCGCGGGGTGTTGGGCACCCTGGCCGGCAAACAGAAACGCTACGCTACCCATGCGGACGCACCCTTCAGGACGCGCTCGGCGCCATCGACCAGATCGTCAACGATTTCGCGTGCGCTCTGACGCTCGTTGACCATGCCGGCAATCTGTCCACACAAAAACGAACCCTCTTCGTAGTTGCCGTCCTTGGCGGCCTTACGCAGTGCACCGGTTCCCAAAGCACCGAGCTCCTCGGCACTCGCACCGGAACCCTCGCTCTTGGCATAGGCGTTGGTGAAGGGGCTCTTGAGGGCGCGCACCGGATGTCCCGTCGAGCGACCGGTCGCACGCGTCGAAGTGTCGTTGGCCTTCAGGACCATCTCTTTGTACTGCTCCGAGACGGTGCACTCGTCTGCGACCAGAAAGCGCGTACCCACTTGCACGCCTTCGGCGCCCAGCATAAAGGCGGCCGCCACGCCGCGGCCGTCGGCAATACCGCCGGCGGCCACAACGGGAATGTCGACCGCATCGACGACCTGCGGCACCAGTGCCATCGTCGAGGTCTCGCCAATATGGCCGCCCGATTCGGTACCCTCGGCAACAACCGCCGTGGCTCCACGACGTGCCACGAGGCGCGCCAGCGCCACCGAGGCAACGACCGGGATGACCTTGATGCTCGCCTCGTTCCACGCCTTCATGTACTTGGCGGGATTGCCGGCGCCCGTCACGACGACCGGCACTCGCTCGTCAATCACGACCTGTGCAACCTCGTCGGCAAACGGGCTCATGAGCATGACGTTGACGCCAAAGGGCTTATCCGTCTTGGCGCGCAGCTCATGAATCTGGTCGCGAAGCCAGTTAGCGTCGGCGTTCATGGCCGCGATGATGCCTAAGCCACCCGCCTCGGACACTGCGGACGCCAGCGAGGCATCGGCAATCCAGGCCATACCGCCCTGGAACACGGGCTTTTCGATGCCGAGCAGATCGCAGAGAGGAGTCTTGAGCATCTCTACTTCTCCAATGCCGCCTCGACCGTATCGGCGAACTCGCCGACCGTCTTGGGGTTCTCCTCGGTATCGAGCTGGATGCCAAACTCGTCCTCGACGGCAACGAGGATCTCGACGGTGCCCAGGCTGTCGAGACCAATCTCCTCGAGCGTGGACTCGGGCTTCATCTCGACATCGTCAAGACCGGCGGTCTCGCGGATAACGTCGCAAACGCGCTCGAAGGTCTTCTGATTTGCCATGGTAGTTCTCCTTTTTGTTTTGCCCCTGGGGCGTTTTTATTACCTATGTGCAACTACTTCCAACGAAGCAGATAGCCACCTATATCCAAGCCCGCGCCAAATCCAACGAGGGCGACGGTGTCGCCCGCATTCAGTGCGTCGGTACGTGCCAGCCGGTCAAGCGCGAAGGGAATGCAGGCGCTCGAAATGTTGCCGGTCTCGCGCAGCGTTCGAACCACACGATCGTCTGGCACGCCGAGGCGTTTGACCGCCTGACTCAGGATTCGTTCGTTAGCCTGATGGAATACAAAGTGGTCGATGTCCTCGACCGCGACTCTCGCGTCGCAGGCGAGCTTGTTGACCGTGTCGCAGATGGCGTTGACTCCGAACTTGAACACGCGGCGGCCATTCATGGACAGCACACTCGCGCTATCTGCGGAGGCCTTAAACGGCGACGTACCGACCAGACCGGGAACGCGCAACGTCACGACGTCGGGCGCCGTCGAAAGCTCAACGGCAAGGGGGTTGTCTCCCCCAGCCTCCATCACAGCGGCGCCTGCCCCATCGCCAAAGAGCACGCAGGTGGCGCGGTCTGTCCAGTCAAGCGCGCGCGTCATCTGCTCGGCCGCAACGACAAGCGCATGCTCGGCTCGTCCTCGGGCGATATAGCCCTCGGCGACATCGAGCGCAAATACGAAGCCGGCGCAGGCCGCCGAGACATCGAAGGCAGGACACGTCGCGCCCAGACGCTCGGCTACGGCACACGCCTCGGCGGGAACAAGATGGTCACCCGTTGTCGTCGAGCAGACGATTAGATCCAGCTGGCTCGCGTCGATTCCGGACACCTGGAGTGCCTGCTCGCTCGCCGCTACGGCAAGGTCGTCGAGTGACTCGGTGGTGCAGACGCGGCGGCTCTTGATGCCTGTGCGGGTAAAAATCCACTCATCCGAGGTATCGAGGAACTCAGACAGCTCGTCATTGGAAACACTGCGCTTAGGAAGCGCCGAGCCTGTTCCCAGAATCGTGAAACCCATCACTAACCTCCTTTGAGTTGTTGACGTGTTTACATCGACCAAGAGAGGATAACGCATTTCAGTCGTTGTTGACGTGTTAACATTAAATTGTTCAAATGCGACAAAGGCTTCACATTGTGTCTATCTCTCGACACCATTACGCGATTGCCTTATTACCTTAGGAGGTACCAGCTGTTATGGATTTACGTTTAACAGTGGTCGACGTAACCGGATCGACCAACGATGACCTGCTCGAAGCAGGAAAACAGGGAGCGCCGCACGGCACAGGACTTGCCGCCCGGGCTCAGACAGCAGGACGCGGTCGGCGCGGGCACAAGTGGGACTCAACCGTCGGCAACATATTGCTTTCGATTGTCCTGCGCCCATGCGTTAATCCAGCAAAGTTCTCTGGTCTTGCCGCCGTCAGCGGCCTAGCGGTGCTCGAGGCACTCGAAAAACAGGGTCTTGCAAACGAGATTGGCCTCAAATGGCCCAACGACCTGGTCGCGCGTGGACGCAAACTCGGCGGCATTCTGGTCGAGGCCGCACGCGATAACGAAGGCAACCCCTTTGCGGTCTGTGGCATCGGCGTTAACGTGAACTATGTGCCCGCGGAGGTTCCCGATGGCGGCCTGCCAGCAATCGGCCTGTCAGACCTCAACAAGAACGTTCCCGCCGTCGACATGCTCCTCGATGAGGTCTATCACGCAGTTATAGACGCTGTAGATGCCTGGGCAGAGCGCCTCAACGCCAAGGAAGAAGACGCCGGTCCGCTCGCGCCCGTCCACGACGAATATATCGCTCACCTCAATTGGATCGGGGAGCACGTTATCGCCCGCTCCCCCGCTGAGGACGAGCTGGCGCGTGGCATCTTTAAAACGGTCGATGGCTTTGGTCGCGCGTGCATCGAAACGGAAGACGGCTTTCGATCCTTCCATTTTGAGGAGGCATCGCTGCGTCCCTTGAGCGAATAGGGCGCCGCAACCACCTACTCGGCAGCATTACCCCGCAGTCCAAACCATCATTCAAAACAAAAGAGCCCCGCTACCGTAATGGCAGCGGGGCTCTGTAAGCTATGAGCGATATCGCTTAGAGCTTGATGTCGATGTCGACGCCAGCGGGGAGGTCGAGACGCATGAGCGAATCAACGGTGCCCGAGGTGGGGTCGAGGATGTCGATGAGGCGCTTGTGGGTGCGCATCTCGAACTGCTCACGGGAGTCCTTGTTCACGTGCGGCGAGCGGATAACCGTGTACAGGTTGCGCTCGGTGGGCAGGGGGACAGGACCGGAAACGCGAGCGCCGGTCTTCTGAGCGGTCTCGACGATGAGCTTCGCGGACTGATCGACGACCTCGTGATCATAGCCCTTGAGGCGAATGCGGATCTTCTGGGTAGCCAACTTAAACCTCCAAAGAGTGCGAGAGATGTTCTCGCGGATTACGTAACAGGGAGCTCGAACTTAGGCGTTCTTGCTCATGACCTCGTCCACGATGGACTTGGGCGCGGGCTCATAAGAGTCGAACTGCATCGTGTAGGATGCACGGCCCTGGGTCTGGGAGCGAAGGTCGGTAGCGTAACCGAACATCTCGCCCAGCGGCACCTTGGCACGGATGAGCTTGCTGTTCTTGCGATCCTCCATGCCCTCGATCTTGCCGCGGCGACCGGAGAGGTTGCCCATAACGTCGCCCATGTACTGCTCGGGGGTCTCGACCTCGACAGCCATGATCGGCTCGAGCAGCTGCGGATCGGACTTCTTGAGGGCGTCCTTGATAGCCATGGAACCGGCGATCTTGAAGGCGGCCTCAGAGGAGTCGACCTCGTGGTAAGAACCATCGAACAGGGTGACCTTGACGTCGAGGACCGGGAAGCCGGCGATAACACCGGTGTTCAGGGCCTCCTGGATGCCCTTGTCGATGGACGGGATGTACTCCTTGGGCACGACGCCGCCGACGATAGCGTTGACGAACTCGTAGCCGAAGCCCTCCTCCATCTTCTCGAGCTTGATGACAGCGTGGCCGTACTGACCGCGACCGCCGGACTGACGGACGAACTTGCCCTCAGCCTTCTCGACGTCGTGACCAGCGGTCTCGCGGTAGGCAACCTGGGGCTTACCGACGTTAGCGTCAACCTTGAACTCGCGGAGCAGACGGTCGACGATGATCTCGAGGTGCAGCTCGCCCATGCCGGCGATGATGGTCTGGCCGGTCTCGTGGTTGGTGGACACCTGGAAGGTCGGGTCCTCCTCGGCGAGCTTGGTCAGAGCCAGGGACATCTTGTCCTGCTCGGCCTTGGTCTTGGGCTCGATGGCAACGTCGATAACGGGCTTAGCGAACTCGATCTTCTCGAGGACGATCTCCTTGCCCTCTTCGCACAGGGTGTCACCGGTGGTGGAGTTCTTGAAGCCGACGCAAGCGACGATGTCGCCGGCGGCAGCGTCGTCACGGTCGATACGCTCGGCGGCGTTCATCTCGAGGATGCGGCCGAGGCGCTCGCGCTGACCGTTGGAAGCGTTGATCACGTAGGAGCCAGACTCGGCGCGACCGGAGTAAACGCGGACATAGGTAAGCTTACCGACGAACGGGTCGGTCATGATCTTGAAGACCAGGCCGGAGAAGGGCTCGTCGAAGGAAGGATGACGCTCGATCTCCTCGCCGGTGTCCGGATCGGTACCGGTGACGGCCTCGACGTCGAGCGGGCTGGGCAGGTAGTCGACGACAGCGTCGAGCAGCTCCTGGACGCCCTTGTTCTTGTAGGCGGAGCCCACGAAGACGAGGTTGAGCTCGTTGGCCAGAACGCCCTTACGCAGAGCAGCCTTGAGCTCCTCGACGGTGAAGTCCTCCTCCATGAGGATCTTCTCCATGAGCTCGTCGTCAAAGCTGGCAGCAGCGTCGAGGAGCTCCTCGCGCTTGGTGGCAGCGATGTCAGCGAACTCAGCCGGGATCTCGTCCATCGGCTCGGGATAGGTCATGCCCTTGTCGTCGGCCTTGAAGTCCCAAGCAGTCATGGTGACCAGGTCGATGACGCCCCAGAAGTTGTCCTCGGCGCCCATCGGGACCTGAGCGGCCACGGCGTTAGCGTCGAGACGATCCTTCATGGTCTCGATAGCGTTGAAGAAGTCAGCGCCCACGCGGTCATACTTGTTGATGAAAGCGATGCGGGGAACGTTGAAGGTAGAAGCCTGACGCCAAACGGTCTCAGACTGGGGCTGAACGCCGGCAACGGCGTCGAAGACGGCGACAGCGCCATCGAGGACGCGCAGGCAGCGCTCGACCTCGGCGGTGAAGTCAACGTGGCCCGGGGTGTCGATGATCTGGATGCGGTAGTCGGTACCGTCCTTCTTCCAGAAGCACGTGGTAGCAGCGGAGGTAATGGTTACGCCGCGCTCCTGCTCCTGAACCATCCAGTCCATGGTGGCAGCGCCCTCATGGACCTCACCGATCTTGTGGGTCTTACCGGTGTAGTAAAGAATACGCTCGGTCGTGGTGGTCTTACCGGCATCGATGTGAGCCATGATGCCGATGTTACGGGTATCGGAAAGCTTGTACTTAGGCTTAGCCATGTTAGTTCCTTACCTTAACTTACCAACGATAGTGAGAGAACGCGCGGTTGGCCTCGGCCATCTTGAAGACGTCCTCACGCTTCTTGACGGAAGCGCCCAGGCCGTTGGAAGCGTCGAGGATCTCGTTGGCGAGACGCTCGGCCATGGTCTTCTCCTTGCGAGCGCGGGAGAAGTTGACGATCCAGCGGATACCCAGAGCGGTGGAACGACGGGAGTTGACCTCCATCGGGACCTGATAGGTAGCGCCACCGACACGCTTGGGCTTGACCTCGAGCGTGGGCTTGACGTTGTCCATAGCCTTCTTGAAGGTAGCGAGAGCGTCGCCACCCTCGGACTTCTCGGCAACGATCTCGAAAGCGGTGTAAACGATGCGCTCAGCGGTGGCCTTCTTGCCGTCAAGAAGGACCTTGTTGATGAGCTGAGTCACCAGGCGGTTGTTGTAAACGGCGTCAGGCTGAACCTCACGACGATTAGCTGCTGCACGACGCGGCATGTGAAATCTCCTTAAGTGTCTACCGTGCGGCGCTTAGGCGGCACACGGCGAAAGTATCAAAACGTTATCTGGCTTATTTAGCCTTGGGGCGCTTAGCACCGTACTTGGAACGGGCCTGCATACGGTTCTGGACCGGAGCAGCGTCGTAGGCGCCACGGATGACGTGATAACGGACACCAGGGAGGTCACGGACACGACCGCCGCGGACGAGCACGATGGAGTGCTCCTGCAGGTTGTGGCCCTCACCCGGGATGTAAGCAGTAACTTCGATGCCGTTGACAAGGCGAACACGGGCAACCTTACGAAGAGCCGAGTTCGGCTTCTTGGGGCTCGTGGTGAAGACGCGGGTGCACACGCCGCGCTTCTGGGAGTTGTGCTGCAGAGCAGCGTTCTTGGACTTCTTGGGCACGGAACGACGGCCCTGGCGAACCAGCTGGTTAATAGTAGGCAAAGCGTACTCCTTCTCGAATGATTCCAGCTTTCTGTAAAGTGCAACGGCTTGAATCGAGGGGTCAGCATCCCCCTACGAAACACGCAGTTCGATAGGATACGTGGCGTTAGCTGTGCCGTCAACAGACCACGCCGCCGGGCGTATCCCAAAATTGGCACATTTCCGCAAAGCCTACACAAAAGGAATCTCCTTCTGTGCGCGGGGGCGGATCCCCGGCCCGGGCGGCCTGCGGTTTAAGTTTGCTGCTCTACAGTCCTGGCTCGCACGGAGGCCACATTAAGTGGCCTCCGGCTCGTG
>URHQ01000066.1 GCA_900547655.1 uncultured Collinsella sp. | reverse complement strand
CGATTCTAGGCGATGGCCCTCCCTTGCTTCTTACACCACGACTGTGCGCGCTACCGCCCCTTCCGGACCCTGTGGCCAAAAAAGGTCAAATATGAGTACTGTTACATTTTTAGTAACAGCCAAAACTGCCCCAAATGCCGCCCTCGCAGCTTGCATGCGCCTCTCAATTAGTCAAACAGCTCTATAGCGGGCTAATATGCGTCGACGTTAATGAACATATTTGCTGTTATGTCCATTGTTTTGCGAAAGTAATATGGCACTACAATAGCAACAGTACTCATATTTGGCATTTCTTCCCACTGGGCTTGGAAAGCGCCGAAGACCTACCGATGCCGGCAAGCAAACCACATCCTGGTGCAAGGGGGACAGGTTAATCTGCACCAACCTGGTGCAAAGTAACCTGTCCCCCTTGCACCAACCCCTTGGCAACCCCGGCAACGTCGACGTCTTGGAAACGACAGCGAGCGGGTCGCATTTGAGGCAAGGCGACGTGAAGCGATAGGGCGCTGACCTTTTGGTCGCGCCCTTGAAGTCGAACGTCAGATTGTCCTAATGCGGCCCGCGCAGCGTCGGCCGGTTACGGCGTTTGGTAAAACCGCGTAACTAAATCCGTTCCGCGATCTCGTGGATGAGGTAGTCGGTCTTTTCCCAGCCCAGGCACGGGTCGGTGATCGACTTGCCAAAGACGCCGCCGTCGACCGGCTGGTTGCCGTCCTCCAGGTAGGACTCGATCATAAAGCCCTTGACCAGCTTGGAGATGGACTCGTTGCGGCGGCAGCTGTCGAGCACCTCCTTGCAAATGCGATACTGCTCCAGCGGACGCTTGCCCGAGTTGTCGTGGTTGCAGTCGATGACCGCCGCCGGGTTGGCGTAACCGGCATGCTCGGTATAACGCTCGGCCAGGCGCTCCAGGTGCTCGTAGTGGTAATTGGGGTAGGTGCGACCGTCGAGACCAATGTAGCCGCGCATGACGGCGTGTGCGAGCGGGTTTCCGTCGCACTCAACCTCCCAGTTACGGAAGATGAAGCTCTGATGTGCCTGGGCGGCGTAGATGGAGTTGAGCATGACGGTGGTGGAACCGGCGGTGGGGTTCTTCATGCCGACGGGCACCGAAATGCCGCTCGACACCAAGCGATGCTCCTGGTTTTCGACCGAGCGCGCGCCGACGGCAACGTAGCTCAGCAGGTCGACGAGGTACTGGTAATTAGAGGGGTAGAGCATCTCGTCGGCGGTAAAGAAGCCAGTCTCCTCGATGACGCGCAGGTGCATGTGGCGGATGGCCTTAACGCCTTCGAGCAGGTCATCGGGCGCCTCGGGGTCGGGGTTGTGCAGCAGACCCTTGTAGCCGGTGCCCTTGGTGCGCGGCTTGTTGGTGTAGACGCGCGGAATGATGATGAGCTTGTCCTTGACCTCCTCGGCGACCTTGGCCAGTCGGTTCATGTACTCAAGCACCGAGTCCTCGCGGTCGGCAGAGCACGGGCCGATGATGAGCACCTTGCGCGCGTCCTCGCCGGTAAAGACCTTGGCGACCTCGGCGTCGAATGCCTGCTTTTTGGCGGTAAGCTCGGCGGAAAGCGGCATTTCCTCGCGGATCTCCATGGGAATCGGCAGCCTGCGTTTGAAATCCATGGCCATGCGGGGCCTCCTCAATCAAATAAGTCAAAGTGTGAATTGTCGAATGCTCGGCATTATCCGCTGTCGCACGCTAAAGTGCAAGCACGACCAACCAAAAAGGGAACGGATGACACGAGGACTTGCTTACCACGAGAGTGGATAATCTCCCGTTTTCGGCCTATGTCCGCGCCAAAAGCGGGAGATTATCCACTCTCGTCGAGCAAGCGTCCGAAAATCCTCGCTCGTGACCTACCAAAAAGGGACAGGTTTATTCTGGCAGGTTTTATCTGGGCAAACGCCAAAACCACCACAAAGGGGACAGGCACCTTTGTGGTGGTTTGCTCATGGCGGTCTTCTGGCGAAAACTAAGTGAGTAGACTTTTTGCGAAAGGCCAAGCACGCCCCAAAACGCCACAGCTCTGGCCTGCGGTTTTATTGAGCTTGTACCGCGATGTGCTCGGCAGGTTCCAAAAAGCCTACTCACTTGCATTTGGGGCGCGCCGGATAGGTGAAAATACCACCGCAGAAGAGGTACTTCTTTCGCGGTCTTTCGCGGCATCCTTTGCTACCACGGTTTCAATCGTCTCAATCTGTAACATGTAGAGGTAAAATCGCCGTTTTGCTGTTACAGATCAAGACGATCAACATAGTGCGAGTTGAATAGTCTCAATCTGAAACAGATGGAAACGTTATTACCAGCCAAGTGTTACAGATTGAGATAAACGCAGGAGCGGCAGCGTTAGATCAATCCTCCGCAAAGTAATTCGGAGAGAATCTGGTCCTAGGGTTATCTACCAGGTACGATATGTGCACTTATATTTCGTCTCAAACCCAGGCATTCCGTTCCCGCGTGGGCTTAACGCTGCACCTGTATAGAGGATCGTTTGCCCCGTACGAGAATAAGAGGTTTTGAAAGACAACCTCTTGTATGTCTGGTCGAAGCAATCAACATTCTCGCTCGGGTAGCTCGCGGTGGAGAACGATTTGTAGGTGTCCAAGACATCCGCCGTCACAAGACGACAAGGTGCAACAGAACCCGTATCTGGCTGCGCCGTCGCATAATTGGGAATTGCGCCCATCGACAGTGCAAGCATAAAACATGCGGCCAATGCCTTCGCCAAGTTCTTCGATATATGTCGTTTCATGGTTATCTTCCTCTCCTAGTTTTTGCTGTCGTTCGTCTTGAATAGCTGCGCGTACACATTACCGATCCATTTCGAATCACCTCCCATTTCTCGAGTAACGAAGTGCGAATCATCTCGTGTGAGCAAGACGGAGCCATCGCAGAGCGATTCGAGATTCCCGATAAGATGGGAAGAGATAATGACATGCGCTCCCCTACCTGCTTCATCTCTAAGAGCATTCGAAACGATTGCGACATGTCCCACATCAAGCGCATTCATGGGCTCATCCAAAAGGACGACTTCGCAATAGGACATATACGCCATCGCCACATTGAGTAATTGTCTATTTCCATCAGACAGCCTAGATACGGGCGTATTCTTCAACCCAGTCAAGTCAAAGCGATCAAGCACTTGGTCCAAAGTGCGAGGTGAATGCCAAATTCGCCTGCATCGGTCGAGATGGAAAGCGACTGTCATGTATGGAATCAATAGAGACGGCCCATTCGGAACCAAGAAGAATTCCTTTCTCATTTCCTCACAGTCGACACATGCTTTTGCATGAAAACAAAGAGAACCTGACACGCGCACTGATGGCCCAGCGTCTCCCCAAAGAGCATTAAGTAACGTAGTCTTGCCATATCCATTTGGCGCGACAAGACCCCATATCTGGCCAGCGGGCATATCAAACTGCAATCCCTTTGCCAGCTGGTTTTTTTCAACCGTCAACACATCCAGCGACAGAGAGAGCAAGCTTTTCTCGCCCAAACTATCCGGACTAATATGGTTCCAGGCCCAGCGATTCTTGCTTTTTAGACGCGAAAACGAGATGATTCCCAACGCACAGACAACAAGCGTGCCCATTACGGCAAAGAAACAGTGCAGCGCACTGGCTTCAGGAACGAGTGATACCTCAGCTCCATTGGCGTAAGAAGCGCCGCCGAGTGCAAGCGAAGAGACAGAATAGCTCGGCACCATATACGGCAGCAGCGCATGCCATGGAGCATCTTTGCTCGCATAAAACGGAAGCTGGCTTATGCCCCCCACAAGAGCGACCACCATGGACGAAATGGCCCTGTTTCTGCTTCCTGCGTATACGCACACGCCCAAACAAGCAAACATCATAGACAACGCAGCCTCAAAGACAGCAAATAGCCCAAGCTGAACTAACACAGTTCTTTCGACCACGTCACCATACTGAATGAATACGACTGGGTACTCCGTCTGACCGGCACCGTTAAGCACCGTTGCCAATACAAAACAGGGAGCCAACGCCAGAACCAAAACCGTCATCGATGCAATGCCAGAGACGAGAACGCGGCATGCATTCATCTCTAACTTTGACAACAAAGCCCGATCGTAGAACCGCTTTCCATCCCCCTCAAGCGACATATAGAGGACGAGAACCGGAACTAAAAGCCACGCTATTGCAGGAACAGCGCCGCAATAATATGCAAGAAGAATCATCCCAGGCATTTTTGTTGTTGAGCCGTACGATTCCGGATGGGGCAGCATTGCTATGGCTCGGGGAAGACGCTCTTGGGCCTCAAGAGATAGCTCCGAATCAACGCCATTCAAATAACCGAGTCGGTATTCCTTGAGCAATAGATTGTCGTAATCGGCAATCGCATCGTAATACCCTCTGGAATCTGCCTTGTTTTCAAGCGCTCGATCAAGACACGCCCTTTCGTCGGCAATGATGCTGTTGAGCTCCTGTGGGGCGGTGTCATAAACGCCGCCAGAGACTTGAGAGGCCAACAATGCCCTCTGCTCCTCGATGGAACCTCTGCCATATAGATAATCTGCCCCCGTTGGAACGGATAGAAAAACCGGGATGCAGAATACGAGCGCGAGCAGCGCCGTCAACAACATAATTCCCCGGTTGCGCGCAAGAACTTCTAAATTAAGCCGTACATATGTGAGGCAATCACAAACCTTCACAGCAAGCACCTCCGGTTCGCAACACACGGATCGTCGGACCCGTTGTCCGGAAGTATCGCCTTCATCGTCTGAACTGTCTGTAGACGTGCGGGATGGACTTATGATCTTGTTTGTCTACAGGCTTCTACCTGCCATTTTCTACAACATCAGCTATAAGACAAAATACTTTATCTCTAAGTTCACGCTCCGAGTGAACTCCAAGCAAGGCATAGCTCTTGCTCTTGGCCTCTTTGACGGTTCCCCGAGCAACATTAAGATGCGCGCAAATCTCGGTGGTTCTATTGCCATCAAAAACGCATGCCATGATGTCGGCATAAAGCGGCGTGAAGCCAAGCCTCAAGAAAGCCTCACGCACGGCATCGCGTCGATCACCCGCCCGAGCTGCATCTTTCAAACGCAAGGATAGCAGCGAATAAGTCAGAAGGATAAGTACGACAAGGAACGCGATCACGCGTAAAGCAGGCAAAAGGACGCCAACGGACTCACCGCTCCCAACGGACTCAAAGAAAATGTACAGTCGACTCACTGCATCGTGAGCCCAGAACGCTATTCCGGCACCCGCGGATACCGAAGAAAGACTCAGTTCAGGTGAGCAACATAAATGCATTTCTGTCATCCGCCGTATAACAGCATAGCAACACAGGGCCAAAAGCACTGTGGCTATCGATAGGATTATCACATCATGCTCAAAGCTGAAGCATACGAGGATTTCCTCGATGCCCATTCCAGACGCATACATAAACAGGAAGCAGGCGAAGACTATCCTGCAGTTCCGATTGGACGATGAGAGCCTCAGTGATTCTGAACGGTGATCATGGTCATTTGTTGCGTCGAAATGCCACGTATCCTTTGACGAAAGAAGTTCAGCCGTCGCCTCCGAAATGCTTTTATATCCGGTTTTAGTCAAGGCCCGCGACAAATAGGTACGGGCGGTAGACGGGGAAATATCCAAGGCAGAAGCAATCTCCTCGTACGTTTTTCCCTCTATCCTCATAGAGAAAACCGCGGACTCCCTTTGAGAAAAATCCAAAGTCGCAGGGATATCGGCAACTGCAGAGCGTTTTCCTCCTAATTTGGCATCCGCAGAAAAAGCGCTCGTTAAGTCGGGTAACGATCGCATTATGGCCCTGACAAGGATGCTGCCCAAGACAGTCACCAGAAGCAGTGCGATCTCTTGACGCCCACCAAAGCTCAGGAGCACAGCTCCGATGTTTATATTGCGCGAAAACAAACAATCCAAATCAAGAGCAACGGCAGCATTACCAAACGCAAGAGGTTCGACGAGCGAGGCAGCAACCCCCATCTCGGCGTTAACGGAAAGGATAGAACCGATGGACTCCATCAACGAGGCGAGAAGAAACTGAAGGCCAACAAGCAAAGCAATCAAGAGTACAACGGGGCTGTAAAGGGCGAGCTCAGGATACCCATGGAGAACAGGGCCATCGGCTACATGTTTCCCCGTTGATCCCGCACGCATGTTTGTGAATTCACCGCCAAGCGCCCAAGAACAGCAAGCGACAAGCAAGGGGGCTAGCAACAACAAAATGAACGCGAGCGCCGAAACCACACCATGAAATTGATGAAACACATTAAGAGATACCGTGAACATCGCGAGAAGTGCAATATCTACGAGCATAAGTCCAAAAAGCCGTTTGGAAATACCCGGTCTCACGGGGCGAGAGATGAGACCCACACAGAAGCCCGAAAGCAGATGCAGACCGATAAGAACGGTGCCAGAAAGGCCCGCATAAATACTTGGCGCCATACAATACAGACCAGCCGCCCCTATAAACAACATAATTGAATGCCAGAGGAACGAGCGCTTTACGTTTTGTAGATCAGCCGCCTCGATTGCCATAAATTCAAAGCTCCTAGATAGCATTTTGGCTATTTTAACATCGGCCCCAGCGTTAAAAAACTGTTACCCGAATTAATCAATATACCCCCTCCGCTAAAAGGCACCACGCTCATCCTCCACTTCTGGGAGCGCTAGCCTGTCAAAAGGGGACAGGTTTATTTTGGTAGGTTTTATCTGGGCAAACGCCAGGCGCCGCGAGGGAGCCGCCTTCCCTCGCGGCGGTTTTCTAGCAGAAAAACCAAGTGAGTAGGCTTTTTTCAGGAAGCCAAGCACGCCCCAAAACATCACTGCCCTGACCTGCGGTTTTATTGAGCATTTGTCCCGATGTGCTCGGCAGGTTCAAAAAAGTCTACTCACTTGTATCTGAGACGCACCAGGTTGGCAAAAACCGCCGCGAAAGGGCCCCTGGTCCCTTCGCGGCGGTCATACGCCTCTGATTTTGCGACGATTTTGCCCGCTTGTTACTCGCTGTAGCGGGTGGCGATGGCGGCTCGCACCATGCCGGTACTCATGAGGTAGGTCACCAGGAAGTAGCCACCGTATGCTGCCAGGAAGATTGCACAGGTGAGGCCCACGGTGCCGCCGATGCTCATAGCTCCGAACGTGCTCACCAGCTCGATGATCACCTTAAGTGCCACAAAGGAGTGCGCCAAGCCCACTGCCAGCGGGAACAGGAAGAATACCGCTTGCTGCGCCATCACCGAATGGCGAATCTGGCGGTCGTCACAGCCGATCTGTGCCAGCACACGATAGCTGCGGCTGCCGTCGGCCACGTTGGAGAGTTGCTGGATCGACAGAATCGCCGCGCATGCAACGACCAATACAAAGCCGATGTAGATGGCTAGGTAGCTAATAAGACCGTTCATTTGCGCTGCCTGCGTGTACATCTCGGAGCGTGTGATGAAGGTTCCCCACGACCCCGGCTCCTTGCCGTCAACGAGCAGATTGTCGAGCACAGTGTATTTAATGCTCTCGTCTGCCTCGGTCGTATCCATCCCCTGTTTGTAGTTAACGAGCAGGCTACTGGAATACGGCTGCAGATTAAGTTGGGACAACAGCTCGTCGGCAACGACGACGGTACCCGGATTACTGCCCATCGCCGAGTTGGCGATGGCCGCCGTATCTTCGTCCGACTTATCGGCTGCGGGCTTGAGTGTATGCCCGCCCAAGGTGAGGGTATGGCCGCCGGCCATGTATTTGGTGTACAGGTCGACCAGCTCGCCGCCCATATCACACGTGAGCAGATACTGGTCGTGACCGATGTGCACCGGCTCCTCGCCCATCATCTGGCGCAGTTTGTTGTACTGGCTCGCCGGCGTCACAAACAGACCCATCGCATCGGCATTGCTACCCCCGAACGCCTTGGGAAGCTTTTCGCCCATGATCTTGCACATCTCACTTGGGGTCACCGAAGGATCCGAACCACCAAACGGGTAACTCAGATACGAATCGATCTGCACATGCTCACCGGCAACATCGGCGATATTGACCTTCTTGCCGGTCTCGTCGTTGTTGTCCGCCGACTTGCCCTTAATACCGTCTGCAACGTTATCGTGATCGATACGATCGCCGTGCCATGCGGAGTACAAATCGACCGTACTATCGGCCAGCACCATGCGATCGGCCTCAGACGGATTGACATACTCTTTGTAGTAGTCGAGCGTATCGGGCGTGTAGTAGACATACGTCTGCGACATGTCAGCCGGATTATAGCGCTCCAGATTCTCGTTCATCACATTGGCAATCGACATACCGCACGTCACCGAGGTGATGGCCAAAAACAGGAGCATCGCGATGACGCCCATCGAAAAGCACACCGTGTTGACCTTGGCCGCAAGCTGGCGCACGGTAAACATGTTGAGGCCGCGCCAATACACGCCGCGCAGGCTCTGCAGCAGTTTGATGAGCATGCCCGAGAGTCCCCAGAACAGGGCAAAGGTGCCCACGGTAACCATAGCGGTCGTAATACCAAACTGGTTCATGGCCTCTTGCAGCTTGCTGTCCGTCGCGGTTAGCGGGAACCCATCACGTAGCAGACGGTAATAGGCCACGCCCACAAGCGCCACGCCCACGGCAAAGATGGCAATCGCGATCCAGGGGTTGCGTGTCTTGATGCTCTCGTTGCGACGCTCGGCACCCATAAGCTCGATGAGTTTGGTACGACGCACGGCGCGAAGGTTCAGCAGTAGCGTGAGCACAAACATTACGAGCATGCAGGCAAGGGTCAGGTTGAACGCATGCACCGAGAAAAAGAAGTGGAAATTGGCGATCTGTGTCTTAAAGAGCGAGGCCGTAAAGAACGTCATGAGCTGGGAGAGTCCCACACCCAGCACAATGCCGGCGACAAAGGCGCCGACCGAGACAATCACCGTCTCGAGCGCCATGATCGTGGCGACGCGCCCGCGTCCCATGCCGAGCACCTGGTACAGGCCAAACTCCTTCTTGCGGCGCTTCATGATGAAGTTATTGGCATACACCATCAAAAAGGCCATGACACCGGCCAAAAAGTACGTCAGGTCGCCGAGCATGCTGCCCATTACCTGCGCCAAGCCCTTTTCATCGATGCCGGCGATGTCGACCTGCATCGAGATGGTGTTAAAGGCATAGAAGACCGTGACACCCAGGGTGAGCGTCAAAAGGTAGACGAGGTAGTCGCGGCCGGCGCGGCGGACGTTGCCCCAAGCGAGTTTACAGAGCATCGGAACCCTCACCGCCCATCATGGCAACGACCTCCATAATGTGGTCGAAGAACTCTCGGCGGTCGGTGTCGCCGCGGCGCAGCTCGGTGAAGATCTTGCCGTCGCGGATAAACAGCACACGGCTCGTGTAGCTGGCGGCAAAGCTGTCGTGCGTGA
This sequence comes from uncultured Collinsella sp., assembly GCA_900547655.1. Lineage (GTDB taxonomy): Bacteria > Actinomycetota > Coriobacteriia > Coriobacteriales > Coriobacteriaceae > Collinsella. Next base: position 2,325 of record URHQ01000066.1, on the reverse strand, counting down.
CCATGAGCACGGTGGCGCGCAGGCGGCGGTTAAGGGCCTCCAGGCTCTCGAGCAGCAGGCGAGCGCTCTTGGAATCGAGGGCGCCGGTGGGCTCGTCGGCCATGATCATGGTGGGGTCGGTGACGAGCGCACGAGCCGCGGCAACGCGCTGCTGCTGACCGCCGGACATCTGGTAGGGATACTTGTCGAGCACCTGACTGATGGACAGGCGCGCTGCCACATCCTGCACTCGGGTCGAGATCTCTGCCGAGTTTGTGCGGGCGATGGTGAGCGGCAGAGCGATGTTCTCGCGTGCCGTGAGCGTATCGAGCAGGTTGGAGTCCTGGAAGATAAAGCCGAGCTCCTCGCGGCGGAACTGCGAAAGCTTAGCCTGCTTCATGCGCGTAACGTCCTGCCCGTTGATGCGGATGGTGCCGCTCGTGGCGCTATCGATGGTCGACACGCAGTTGAGCAACGTCGACTTGCCCGAGCCCGAAGCGCCCATGATGCCGACGAATTCGCCGCGGTTGACGGTAAAGCTGACGTCGTTGAGCGCGCGGGTCACGTTGCCCAGCGCTCCGTATACCTTTTCGAGATGAGCGACCTCCAGTACCGGGGTCGCCATGTGCGTGGTTTGCATACCGAGTCCTTTCTTGCAATTAGTCTACGGCATCTATAGTCGCAAGAAGACGAGTCGGCTACCATCGATATGGCTTACGCTTGCCTTACCGTTGTGTAAGGTACGGGTAGCTACCCTGCCACGTGTTGATGTTGAGAGAGGACTCCTGTTGAAGACTGTTCATGTTGCCGCTGGGATCATTCGCAAGGAAGGATCCGATGAGCTGCTTGCCGTACAGCGCGGCTACGGCGACATGCAGGGACTTTGGGAGTTCCCGGGCGGCAAGCTCATGCGCGGCGAGACGCCCGAGGACGCTGTACGCCGCGAGCTCATGGAAGAGCTGCAGGTAAAAGTCACCAACCTGCGCGATTTTTACACCGTTGAGTATGACTACCCCGATTTTCATCTCTCGATGGAGTGCTACTACTGCTCGCTCGCCGATGAATCCGATGAGCCCCAGAAGCATGACCGCCAACTCGATATCCGCTGGATTCCGCGTACCTCGCTTGCCACCGTTGAGTGGATGCCCGCCGACAAGGGGCTCATTGATGCCCTGATTGAGCTGAAGGAAGACCGGCTCGAGGCCAATGGCGCCGAGGCCACCGCGGCAGACGAATCTGCTACCAAGCCCAAACGTAAACCTAAGCGCCGCAGTAAGAGGCGTCCCAAGCCCGGCCTGCTCGACGGCATCGATACCTCGGACCTCTCCGCTGATGAGCGCGAACTGGTCCGCCGTCGCGCCGCCATCAAAAAGTCCATGAAGGGCAACAAGCGCGCCAACACCAAGCCCGAGCTGCTCGTTCGCCAGCGCCTGCGGGCAGCGGGCCTTACGGGCTATCGTTTGGAATGGAAGGTTCCCGGCAAACCCGATATCGCCTTTCCCGGGCGCAAGATCGCCATCTTCGTCAACGGCTGCTTTTGGCACCGCTGCCCTAAGTGCAATCCGAGCCAGCCCAAGCGCAATGTTGAGTTTTGGGAGGCAAAGTTCCGTCGCAACGTCGAGCGCGACCGCGCTGCCGTGGCAGCACTCACTCAAATGGGCTGGACACCCATAACCATCTGGGAATGTGAGCTCAGGAAAGACCGCATCGACGCCACGATGGAAAAGGTCGTCGAGCAGGTGCGCGCCGCAGAGCCGCAGCGCTAGGAACGAGCCATCCACACGCCCCACACAGGCGAGCCACATCCGCGCCACAAACCTTAGAAAGCCCTTAAGCCCAAAACCTTTCAAAAGTGTTATTCGATACCTCTGACCTGCAGTTTCATCGTAACACCAAACCAGGTTAAGCCTTTCTTTAGCGCTTCTTTGCAGAAGCCGCGGCATAATACTGCCAACGCACGGGACCTAGCAGCACACCCCGTGCGCAACCTTTTGGTGGACATCGAGGAGGCCGCATAAGCATGCATTCTTTCAACGACGCAGCACAGCAGCCATCCCTAAATCATGCAAACCTTTTCTCCTTCCCCCCGGCACAGAGAAACGGCCTCCTCGACTCCCCCACCACAAAAGCAAAACGCTCTGCAGACCAACACCTCAACCTGCAGACATCCTTCGAAAAACTCCAAGCCTCACTAGACCAGGCATTCCCCAACCAAGCCCGGGCATACTAACCCCCCACCAACAAAGAAGCCCTGACGCTCCAATTATTCCGCCCAACGCCACAAGGGCGATCGAGCAGGACGGCTTGGGCGGGTCCCCGTACTTAGCTGTCTCTTATACACATCTG
>URHQ01000065.1 GCA_900547655.1 uncultured Collinsella sp. | reverse complement strand
TGTGTATAAGAGACAGGTCTGCACGGCATCGATATGTGCAACATCAAGCCCGGCAGCACAGTTGTCGTTATCGGCGGTGGCATGATCGGTCTGCTCATGATGCAGCTCGCCAAAAACGCCGGCGCCACCAAGGTTGTCTTGCTCGAGCCTGTCGAAGGCAAGCGCGAGGTTGCGCTCAAACTCGGCGCCGACCTGGCAATTGATTCCATCCACGAGGACGTCCCGGCCCGCCTGAAGCAGGAGGGCGTCGGCAACGTCGACGTTGTAATCGAATGCGTCGGCAAGCCCGTCACCATCGAGCAGGCCATCCAGATCGCCGGCCACAAGGCTACGGTCATGATGTTCGGCCTCACCAAGCCCGATGAAACAATCACCGTCAAGCCCTTCGAGGTCTTCCAGAAGGAGCTCGTGCTCACCTCGTCCTATATCAACCCTTACACACAGCGTCGCGCGCTCGAGCTCATCGACTCTGGCAGGCTCGACGTATCCTCGATGGTCGCAAAGGTAGCCTCCCTCGATGAACTCGGTGCCATCCTGTCAGACCCGGCCCTGCGTGCCATGGGCAAATATATAATCGACCCCAGCAAGTAAATCGATTGACACCTGCGTGGGCGGCCCTCATCCGTCGTTCACGCACCCAGCTCTAGGAGACCGTCATGGCGCGAGCCATCTTCCAAACTATTTATGACAACGTGAAGCAGTCGATTGACGACGGCACATACGCTTATCAGAGCTATCTGCCTTCGGAGACTGAGCTCACGCAGCTATTTGACTGTTCGCGCATGACGGTCCGTCGCGCCATCTCGATGCTTGCGGCAGATGGCTACGTGCTCCCCCAGCAAGGCAAAGGCATGCGCGTCATTCGCAACATCAGTGACGAGACGAGTCGTGGCGGCGGCGGACTCGAGACCTTTAAGGAAATCGCAGCCAGTCGAGGCTTTGAGCTCAAAACGGTTACCACTGTCTTTGAGCTCCTCGTCTGTAACAAGGCGCTCTCCAAGATTACCGGGTTTCCTGAAGGCTGTGAGCTCACGCGTGCCAAACGCATCCGTTATGCAGACGGACGGGCCGTGTGCTCCGACGACTCCTATTACCTAAGCTCACAGGTACCGGGGCTGACACCCGAGATTGTCAACGACTCGATCTATCGTTACCTCGAAGAAGGCCTTGGCATTAAGATTGCCACGGGCAAACGCGATGTAACGATTGAGCATCCCACGCCCGAGGATGCACGCGTGCTCGATCTCGACGACTTTAACGCACTCGCCGTTGTACGCGGACAGACCTACAACGCCGACGGCATCCTTATGGAATACACCGAGACAAAGCAGGTTCCCAGCTTCTTTTTACTCCACGAAACGGTCACCCGCCGCAATAACGGCAGCGAGACCCATCAGAGCAGTATGAGCTAACCATCTATTAGTTGCGGTGGGATAGTTCCTAGAATGGCCAGCTTAAGGGCAAAACAGGAACTATTCCACCGCAACTTTTTTGGCCGGCGGGGCAATACCTGTCCCACCGGCCATCATGTACGCTCTTTTAGCTACTCCGCGAGCTTTTCTACCTGATCGAGCATCTTGTCAAGCTTTTCCTTTGCCTCGGCCTTGACCTTCTCAGCTTCTTCGTGAGCCTTGGCCTTCTGGGCAGCCTTTTCCTCGGCCTCGGGATCGACGACCACCAGATTGGACGCGTCATGCTCAACCAACTTGAGTGCATGCTCGGGGCACACCTTGACGCAGGCACCGCAGCCCAAGCAATACGTCGACTCCAACGCAAAGCGGCCGCTTCCCACCAAATCGCAGGCGAACGTGGGGCATACGTTGACACACTCGCCACATGACGTGCACTTGTCAAAATCGCACTCCGGCGTGCTCACCTGCATGTTCTGGGCAAGCTCGGGGTGGTTTTGCAGCGTCGAGAGCACCAGCTGCCGCCCGTGCGTGAGCGAACGGCGACGTTTGGTCGTCGTGGTGCCGCACATGGTGTTGAGCGTGCGCTCCAGCTGGGTAATCTGATGGCGATGGGCCTTGAGCTTTTGCGTCACCGAGGCCAGCGCCGCCGTCGCCGGATTGAGCTTGGTCACCGTCAGGCCCGTGGTGCGGGCAATCTTTTCCATGTACTCCTTGCGCTCGTACTCGCGAAGCTTATGGCACTTGAGGCTCTTGGGGTCGACCTCCAGGCCCATGCCCGTACCAGCCCACTCCTCGGCAGTGGCAATGGCCTCGCCCAGAATATCCTCGCCACCGGTGTTGCGGCACTTATCGCACACGCCCAACGGCAGGTAGACGCTCACGTTGGGATAATCGGCCAGTACCGAGAACCAGGTCTCGGCCGTAATATCGCCCACGCAGGCAACGACGACCTCGTTTTCGCGCGGCATACGCTTGAGGGCGCGCGTGCAGGTGACGTAAGCGGTCTCATGGCTCGTAGCAGCAGAGACGATATCGTCATACAGGTTTTTGGGCGCCAGGCGCGGCGAGATGATCGCCTCGGTCGGACAGGCAGCGGCGCACAGGCCGCACTTGCGACAGGAGTCGAGGATCTCAATGGCGTCTTCCTCGACCTCGATAGCGTTGACCGGGCACACGTCCATGCACGCGGTGCAGCCGCTCTTTTCGTTTTTGCAGGTCAGGCACGGAATGGTGTTGCCGCGCGGGCGCTCCTTGTAGTCGGCAGGATTCCACTGCGGCGCCGACGGATCGAGTGCATCGGTCACGCCGCCAAGCGGGTTTTTAAGAAAATCGAAACCCTTGCTGATCTCGATAATGTCATCAAACAGATCGTGTTCCTGCGCCATGCGCGGCCCCTCCCTGAGCAGTGCAAACAAGCAAGAGATAATGATACGCTATCGGCCCACGCCTCGGGCAAATTACACGCGGCGCACCTTTGCGGCAAATAGTCCATGGCCTATCGCCGCCTCGATTGCACAAGGTCGATCAAGCGCCAAGCTATGCCTCGCACATGAGCTGCACAAGCTTTTGTTTGGTCACCTTGGCCTGCTCGTTAGCCATATTGCGTTCGTTTCTAAAGGCCGCATCTGCAACGCTCATCAGATCGGCATCGGAAATCTCGCCAAGGCCCAGCTCCTCGAGCGTCGTCGGCAGACCGACGCGCTGGCAAAACTCGAGCACCTGATCAAGCTCGGGCGCACGCTCCAGGCGCAGCTGCACCACCAGACCAAACGCCACGGCCTCGCCGTGCATGGCCTTGCACTCGGGCAGAATCGTCAGGCCGTTGGCGATGGCATGGGCAAGCGCTAGGCCACCGCTCTCAAAGCCAACACCCGAGAGCAGAATATTGCACTCGATCAGGCGCTCAACCGCCGGCGATATACGACCCTTTTTGAGATCGCGCTTGGCAGCGACGCCGCACTCCATGAGTGTGTCATAGCAGGCACGAGCCGCAACCAAGGCCAAGTGTCCCGGCGCGCCACCGTGTTCGTTGACGCCGTGCGCCGCGGCGCACGAACGCGCCTCGAAGTACGTTGCCAGCGCATCGCCCATGCCAGCGACCGTCATACGCAGTGGGGCCGCCGCGACCACGTTGGTATCGACCACGACCAGGTCTGGATTCTTCTCGAGCATCAGGTAGCGGTCGAACGACCCATCCTCGTGATACAGCACCGAAATCGCGCTGCACGGACCGTCCATCGACGCCGCCGTGGGACATACGCACAACGGCAACTCGGCATAAAACGCAACGGCCTTGGCGATATCGAGCATCTTGCCGCCGCCAATACCCACCACCATGTCGCAATACTCAGCCCGGGCTTCCTTAGCCATTTTTACAACGGCCTCTTCCGTACACGGACCGTTATAGATCTTAAAGAATGGCTCGCTTAGATCTTCGTCCAGAAATCCATCGACGATCTGCCTGCACAGCCGATCCTCGGTGCCCTGGTCAAACAAGACATAGGCAGCGCAGCCCAACCATGACAAATACCTGCCCTGGCGCGAAAGCTCACCCGGCCCCTGAACATACCGACCGGGACCGCCATAAACCATGGGAAGCGCCATACGAGAATCCGCCCTTTCATCAACAACAGTTGGTACAAAGCAACCTGACCCCTTTGCACCATAGCAAAAAGGGACAAAGCCATCTGCTGGCTTTGCCCCTTCCTTACCTTAGTTTACTCATCCATAAGGTAGTAGTGACCCAGCGCGTCGGCGCCCAGGATGGCGTTTGCAACCATCTCGGGCGTCACCTCAAACGGCATGTTGCACATGGTGTCATCGGGCGCGCAGGCGGCCTCGGCAACAATCATGGCCTGCTCGCGCGTAAGCTCGGCAACGCCAAGTTCCTTCATCGTGACCGGCAGGCCCAGCTCAATGCAGAAGCCCAAGACTTCCTCGAGCTTCTCGGTCGGGGCATCCTCGAGCACCAGCTGAACGATGGTGCCGAAGGCGACCTTCTCGCCGTGATACATGCCATGGCACTCGGGCAGCATCGTCAGGCCATTGTGGATGGCGTGAGCGGCAGCAAGGCCCGAGCTCTCAAAGCCAATACCGGAGAGCAGCGTGTTGGCCTCGATGATGTGCTCGACGGCAGGCGTGAGCGCACCCTTCTCCAGCGCAACCTTGGCCTTGACGCCATCGGCCATAAGCGTCTCGTAGCAGAGCTTGGCGAGCGCCAGGCCGGCCATTCCGCCCTTGCCGCCGGCGCAAGTGCCACCGTCGGCATCATGCGTCGCCTGGGCCTCAAAGTAGGTTGCGAGCGCATCGCCCATACCGGAAACCGTCAGGCGCACCGGGCTCGCCGCGATAACCGTCGTATCCATCAGGACAATGTTGGGGTTTGCCTTAAGGAAGAGATATTTATCGAACTGGCCGTCATCGGTGTAGAGCACCGAAAGTGCCGAGCACGGTGCATCGGTCGAAGCGATGGTGGGGCAAATGATAACCGGGGACTCCAGGTAGTAGGCAACGGCTTTAGCGGTATCGAGAATCTTGCCGCCACCGACGCCAACGATGATGTCGCAACCGTTGTCGCGAGCGAGCGCAACCAGGCGATCGACCTCGCCCTTGGAGCACTCGCCGTTAAAGTCCTCAAACAGCAGCTCGGCCTTGGCCTCGGCAAAGCCGCCCTCGATCTTGGCACCGACGCGCTTCTTGCCCGAAGGCGTCACGATGACGAGGGCCTTAGCGCCGAGCGGCTCGACATAGGAGCCGAGCTTGGCGAGCTCGTCCGGGCCCTGGATGTACTTGCTGGGGCTATTGAAAATTGCAGCCATAACTATCCCATTCTCTAAAAGAAAAAAGAAAGGGGCTCCGTACGGATACGTGCGGAGCCCCTCGTTACGATAACAAGAGTCGATTAGAAATCGATGTCGGTGTCGTAGTAGCAGGCCTTGAGGATCTTCTCGAAGTCGGCAGCCTTGGTCTCACGCGGGTTCTCGGGCGTGCAGGCGTCCTGCTCGGCGTTCGCGGCGATCTCGGGCAGCTTGGCGAGGAACTCCTCCTCGGAAACCATCTGCGGGTTCTCGGCGTCGACCTTCACGCCACCATTCGCGTAATCCTTGATGGACTGCGGAATGTTGAGCTGGTCGTTGAGGTCGCGGATCTTCTGGACGAGCGCAGCGATGAGCTCCTCGTTGGTCTCGCCGGGAAGGTGCAGGATCTCCTTGGCCACGTAAGCGTAACGCTCGGCAGCACGGGGATCCTTGGAGTTCCACTGGATGACCTTGCCCAGGTACATGGCGTTAGCAGCACCGTGGATGATGTGGCCGTTCTCAAAGGCTGCACCGGTCTTGTGAGCCATGGAGTGAACGATGCCGAGCAGGCCCGAGGAGAAGGCGATACCGGCGATGCACTGAGCCTCGTGCATGTGCTGACGGGCCTCATGGTCGCCAGCATAGGACTTGGGCAGCCACTCGACGATCTCGCGGATGCCGTGCAGGGCGTTGGCGTCGGTGAACATAGAGGCGCAGGTGGAAACGTAGGCCTCCATGCAGTGGGTCAGAGCATCCATGCCGGTGTGAGCGCACAGCTTGGCGGGCATGGTGTAGGTGAGCTCGGGGTCGACGATGGCGACATCAGGGGTGATGTTGAAGTCGGCCAGCGGGTACTTGATGCCCTTGGCGTAGTCGGTAATGACGGAGAACGCGGTGACCTCGGTAGCGGTGCCGGAGGTAGAAGAGATGGCGCAGAAATGAGCCTTCTGACGCAGCTCGGGGAAGCTGAACGGCTGGATGATGTTGTCGAAGGACTCCTCGGGATACTCGTAGAAGACCCACATGGCCTTAGCGGCATCGATGGGCGAGCCGCCACCGATGGCGATAATCCAGTCGGGCTCGAACTCGCGCATGGCCTCGGCGCCCTTCATGACCGTCTCGATGGACGGGTCGGACTCGACGCCCTCGAACAGCTTGACCTCGAAACCGCCTTCCTTAAGGTCGGCCTCAACGTCCTGCAGGAACCCGCCGCGGCGCATAGAGCTGCCGCCAGAAACGATGATGGCCTTCTTGCCCTTGAGGTTCTTCACCTCGTGGCGAGCACCCTCACCAAAGTACAGATCGCGAGGATTGGTAAAACGTCCCATACTGTGCCTCCTAAACAAGCCCCTCTTAGACTTGCGTATATAACGGAGCACCCAATTGGCTCCGTTAGGACCGGTTTGCGCGTTGCCGGCGATGACAATGCGCGATGTCTAAACGTCTCAACGCTCAGACAAACACTATTTTACCGTTCTGGTTGGTCAGTTATTCACCTAAAGCCGCCAATGATGAAACGTTTTTTCTATCCCTGAAGACCCTTGTGCGGCATCCATACTCCCAAGCTGGGCAAACGTTTTATCAAGGTTGACTACATATCCCGGGCAGGACGGTGCCCCTCCAAAATATGCACCGTTCGCCGCCACAAATCGACCGTTTGCGGCACCGTGATACCACTCGGTCGTCCAAGGTGCCGACATTTGTGCGACATCCGTCTTCGTGGTGCAAAGGTGCAAGTCCAAGTGCGGCACCCCCGGTGTGCCACATGCGGGTAAACTAGAACCTTATATAGAAACATCTGAACCCTAACCGCAGCAAAGGAGGCCCCATGGCATTCGATCCCATTCAAGAGGATTGCCATCGCCTCGTTCTTGAGGCCTTGCGCCGCGACAATATCCCGCTCACCGACGCTGCCGCCGTAGAGCGTCTGATGGAACAATTCACCCGCGACCCCGCACCGCTCATCGTGCACGACCGCGACCGCGCCGGGCACCTCATTGCCAAGGTGGTCGAGGCCGTCGACTACCGCATTCCCTTTATCCCCGACGATGCCCAGGCCGAGCAGGAAGAGGCCGCTGCCGAGAACATGCTTCGCGAGGCCGCCGCACTCGATCCGGCCAACTGGGACGCTCAGCGCATGCTGACGGCACTCACCGCCGAATCCAACGAGGAATACGTACAGTACCTGGTGTCCAAGTGCGATGAGGTCGAGCACGACCTGGCGCTCAAGATCGCCTCGGCGCAAGACCCCTACGAGCGTGAGGCCGCAGGCGACCTGACCCGCCGTCCCTACCTGCGCTGGCTTGCCGCCCTTGCGTCGCGCGCCCTCATTAGCGGCCGCTACCGCATGTCGCTCGAAGCCGCAAACCGCAGCTTGGACTTTGCGCCCAACGACCCCGCTGGTGTCCGCCACACCGCGATGCTCGCCATGGCAAAGCTCGAATACCCCGCCGAGGAGCTCAAGCGCTTTCGCTCCGCACACTCCGTGCCGTACCTCGCGAATACCCCGCTGCGCCGCCGCCCCAAAGATGCGGAGCGCGACTTGGACCCGTGGACGCTCATCGCACTGATGAGCGCAGCCTGGCGCGAACTGGACTACGAGGGTGCCGAGCACTACTTGCGCATCCTTGCGCGCTCGTGTCCGCACGCAGCCGAGGCACTCTACTTCCAAACCGAGTTTCCCGATGGCGTCTATGCCCGCGTCAACGTGGGTGTGGGCTCCACCGACGAGCTTGTACTTGCGCTGTCCGAGGCGACGCCGGTACTGCAGGAGGGCCTGGGCGCCCCCGACAACGCCAGCTTTGCCGCCTGGGTCGCCACCAACGACATCGTGCGCTCCCAGATCGACGAACGAATCCTGCGCGCGGCCGAGCAGGGGCTTCCATTTAAGGGAGGGGACCTCTAATGGATCCGAGCGTCTACATCCCCGCCTACCTGGAGCGCACCTATCTGGCGTCGCACCCCGAGCTCACCGATGCAGCACGCGAGCTTGTCCATAACGACATTAGCGCGAATCCCCAAAAGTATGCGCAGACCGAGCATGCCCAGGCGCTGTTGTCCTATGCCGGCGTCCACCGCCACCTGCTCGACGAGCTCCATCGGATCGAGGACATGGGCAGCGACGAGGAGTTCGAGCAGACGCGCAATCGCCTGTTCGACGACATGCGAGACGAGCTGCTCAAGATTGTCCGCGTCGATGCGTATGTCCTCGATGCCCAGCTGCTCGCCATCATCCTGGCCGACACGCCCGTTGACGCCTGCCTGGGCGACCTGATGAAGCTCGAGGCGACCACGGCCGATTACCTGCAGCAAAGTGTGCCCGGGTTCGACATGGAAGCCCCGCACTACTGGGCCAATAATGTTTTGGCCGATGGTGTCACCGCAGCAGACCTTACCGTGAGCGAGCCGGCTCTTATCGGGTGGCTTCACACACTCGAGGCCATCTCGCAGCTGTGCATGGCGAGCGCCCGCTACCGTGCTGCCGCCAACTACGCCCGCCGCGTCCTTAAGGCGGAAGGCTACCCCACCCGAGCCGCAGGCACCGTGTTGCTCGCCCTCGCTCGCCTGGAAGACCAGGACGGCTTTTTTGCCCTGGCCCACCAGCTCGAGGAAGAGATCGGGGCTGACGCGCTCGAGAACTCTCCTTGGTATCTGCTCGCCCGCACGATTCTGCTGTTCAAAACAAACAAGATGCGCCCGGCGACACGCGCGCTGCGTGAGTTTGCCAACCGTTGCGAGGGCGGTGCGTTCTTCTTACTGAACCCCATGTACCAGACACCGTACCTTCCCTGCCGGCCCGAGCCACACGATCCCTGGGATCTTTCGCACCAGGCCGTTTGGGAAGCGGACGGTATTATCTCGGACACTCCCGACTTTGCCCCTTGGGCCAATGCCTGCGAAGACGTGTCGCAGCTTGCCCAGGAATTTGCGCGCCGCTACGATTTTTAGTGACGCACTCGACCCGACCATGTCGTTTACGTTAGGAACGGTTTCATGAACCTCCGCTCATCTCTTGCCTGCACCTCGAGCGATATCGCCCGTTGGGGGCTGCGCTCCGTCCTTAAGCGCCAGGGCGGCGTACTCCCCGGCCGCATCGCCATGAAGATCGACCCCGAGCTGCTGAGCGACCTCGCTGGCCTTGTCGACCGCAGCGTGGTGATCACCGGTACTAATGGCAAGACCACCACCTCCAACCTCATCGCCGACGCCGTTGCCGCCAGCGGCGCTACCGTGGTGTGCAACCGTGCCGGCAACAATATGGAGCCCGGTGTGGTGGGTGCTCTGCTCGAGGCCCGCAGTGGCCTCAAGCGAGCCGGCGGCGGCAAGCGCGTGGGCGTTTTTGAATGCGATGAGCTCTACACCGTGCGCGTCCTGCCCAAGCTCAAGCCGACGTACTTCGTGCTGCTCAACCTGTTCCGCGACCAGCTAGATCGCTATGGCGAGATCGATCACACCCAGGAGGTCATCGCCCACGCGTTGGAGCTTTCGCCGGCAACGACGCTCATCTACAACGCCGACGACCCGCTGTGCGCCTCGATTGCCGCGCGCGTTCCCAATGCGAGTATTGCCTTTGGCATCGACGGCGCCACCGACACCGAGTCCGACCGTATTAGCGACTCGCGCTTTTGCTCGCAGTGCAACGCTCCGTTGGAGTACGACTATGTGCAGTATGGTCAACTCGGCGCCTACCATTGCCCCTCGTGCGGTTGGGCACGCCCCGCACTGGTCCGCCGTGTGACGGGCGTGGAGCTCGGCTGCGACGGCTACGGCTTTGACCTGGTCTTTGGATCTGCGCCCGACGCGGCTGCCGCACACATCGCCACACGCTACAACGGCCTGTACATGGTCTACAACGTTGCCGCCGCCTTCTTTGCCGCGCACGAGTTGGGCGTGGATACGGCGTTTCTGCAGCCCACGCTCGATGCCTATGTGCCCGCCGGTGGTCGTATGGGGCGCTGGGATATCGCCGGCCGCACCGTCGAGGCCAACCTGGCTAAGAATCCCGTAGGCTTCGATCGACAGATCCAGTCCATTAAGACGGCGGGCGGCAGACTCTGCGCTTTCTTCCTCAACGACAACGACGCCGACGGACACGATGTATCGTGGATCTACGACGTCGACTTCGAGCGCATCGCCGACACGCCGGGTCTTGTCGCCTTTGCCGGAGGCACGCGCGCGCACGACATGCAGGTGCGTCTCAAGTACGCCGGCATCGATGCCGCGATTATCTCGGACGTCGCGCAGGCAATTGGCGCCGTGGCAGACGAGGCCGCCAATGACACCTTCTACGCCGTCGCCAACTACACGGCCTTCCCGCCGCTGGTCAAGGAGCTCGACGGGCTGAAAGGCGCTGCCGCCGACGCTGTTGCCGGGCGCGCCGTAGCCCGTGCCGACGGCAGCGCTCTTCCTGTCGGCATCGCGCCAGTCGAGCTTTCGCGCCCGCTGCGCATCGTCTACCTGTACCCCGATGCCCTCAACCTCTACGGCGACGGCGGCAACGTTATCGCCCTCGAGCGTCGCTGCGCCTGGCGCGGCATCCCCGTTCGCGTGGACGAGGTCCGCATGGGCGATTCGCTCAATCTCACCGACGCCGACATCGTCATGATGGGCGGCGGCTCCGACCGCGACCAACTGGCCGTGGCACACGAGCTGCTCGCTCAAAAAGACAAGGTCGCGGCCTATGTTGAGGATGGCGGCTCGCTGCTTGCCATCTGTGGCAGCTATCAGCTGCTCGGCCGTTCGTACTACATGGGCGACGATCGCATTGAGGGCCTGGGCGTCATTGCCGCCGAAACCGTACGTGGCTCCGATCGCCTGATCGGCAACGTAGCCGTCAAAACCGACCTGGCACCTGAGCCCTTTGTGGGATTCGAGAACCATGGCGGCCGCACGCTTTTGGACGCCGATGCCACGCCGCTCGGAACGTCCGTCGTCACTGGCACCGGCAACAACGGCGACGATGGCTTTGAGGGCCTGATCTACAAGGGCGTCATCGGCACGTACCTACACGGACCGGCACTGCCCAAGAACCCCGAGCTCGCCGACTGGCTGATCGCCCATGCCCTCGAGCGCCGCGGCGATGCGCAGGCCAACGCTCTGCTTCCGCTCAAGCCCCTCGACGACACCTACGAGCACGCCGCCCACGACGCCGCCATGAAGCTCCTCCCCTAGCACCTCACAACCACAAAGGGAACAGGCACCTTTGTGGTGGTTTTCCAGTTTGCCAACGATATACGCGCCGGCAAAAAAGTCTGCTATACTCTTTCCCGCTGTCCCCATCGTCTAGCGGCCAAGGACGCCACCCTTTCAAGGTGGATATCGCGGGTTCGAATCCCGCTGGGGGCACCACAGAATCTGAGAAGCCCGTTACCAATTCGGTAGCGGGCTTTTTGCTACCCATGCGCCGGGATTCGAACCCGACAGGGTGCGGAGCTGAGGAAACGCGAAGCGTTTTCCAGCGCAGCACGCAAGGAGCGAAGCGACGCAGCGGAAGCGGGCGGCGCCAGCCGCACGCGGACATCCCGCTGGGGGCACCATTTGAAACGAGAAGCCCGTTACCCTCGCGGTAGCGGGTAGCGCGCACAGTCGTGGTGTAAGAAGCAAGGGAGGGCCATCGCCTAGAATCG
>URHQ01000064.1 GCA_900547655.1 uncultured Collinsella sp. | reverse complement strand
AGCCGACCCAGCGGGCGAGGGGGTAGCCAACAGAAAGAGAAGGAGAAGGAGATAGCCCTAGCGGGCTATAGCGCGGCCCGCCAAGCACCCGATGACTTCGAGCCCCCGTCGGCCGAGGACGTGGAGGCGTACTTCGCCGGCAACTGCCTCCGGGGCGACGCCCGCCAGTTCTTCGACCACTACGCCGCGCAGGGGTGGACGCTGCCGAGCGGCCTGCCCGTGACCGACGTGTGGGCGCTCGCCCGCAACTGGAGCCGCAAGCAGGTCGGGTTCGACGCGGACCGCAAGGCCCGCGGCGGGCAGACCTCCCAGGAGGTCGAGCGCGCCGCCGTGTGGCAGCCCGTGAAGACCGATGACGAGCTCATAGCCGAGCTCGAGCGCCAGATAGCGGAGGCGTCATGATCACCCTCATGGAGATGCTCAGGAACGAGAAGGCCGATCCCGCCCACGGCCGCCCACTCGACATAACGCGCATCTACATGGCGAACGTCATGTCGAGCAGGGAGGCCGTTCTGCTGGCCAAGAAACAGAAGCTCGCCGCGGCGCGTGCCAGCCGGAAGCAGAAGGCCGACCTGTACGAGGACATCGCCAAGCTCGCGCGCGGCAAGGAACCGAGCTGGAGGTATGCCAAAGGTGTGCCAAAGGCCGCCGGGCAGCTGGGCCAGCAGGCGATGGGGTTCCCGCCGCTAGAGGGCGGAAACGACGCCGTCGGGGAAGCCCCCGGCGCAAAGAACACCTAATTCTTTTGAGATAGGAGAGTGAGAAGGTTTTGACCGAGATCTCAGCGGTGATGAGGGCCTACCGGGACGCCCTCGACCGGCACCGGATTCCCTGGGCCGACGACACGTACGACACGCAGAGGGTGGGTGGCTACAGGCTTCGCGTGGAGCGCACCGAGACCATCCTGGACGAGCACAGGGTGAGCTTGGCCTGGGGCTACCAGCTCCTTCCGGGGCGCGAGCCCACGGGCGTGACGATCGGCTACCCGAACTACCTCGAGGTGCAGTACGACCCCGTGAGCACCGAGCCGTTCATGGCCACGCCGGGCGACATTCTGGCCGACATCTTCGGCGTGAGGGGTGAGTCCCGATGAGCTACAGGTGCGGCCCCGCCGACTGGATAGACCTCGCCGTCGGCAGGCTCGAGGACGCGAAGAGGTCGCTCAGGGAGTGCGACAGGCTGCGACAGGGGTGCGACATCTGCGAGGAGCTGCGCCAAGCGAGGCGATGCCTCAACAAGGCGCTGATCATGGTCGCGGAGGAGAGGGAGATCGTGAAGGAATGGAGCGAGAAATGAGAGATAGGAACGAGTGGTTCAAGGACGTTAAGAGGCTCATGCGGGGCCTCGAAGTCGAGACTGTGGAAGACCCTTTCGCATGGCCGACTGTCATGAGCGTCACCGACGGGGAGGATGTCCTGCATGCGCTCGGGCTTCATCCGTCCCGCGATGTCTGCGGCATTGTGAACGTCGACATCGACGAGGTGCGCGAGCTCGTCCGGCTCATAGAGCCCGAGCCCGTCACGGGCTCCACATCGGACGGGTACCACACGTTCGACGAGCTCTACCACCACCGGGCGGTGCTGTTCTCGGTGATCGTGGCCATGTTCCGCGGACTCTCGTGGAAGTCGCTCCGCCACCATGACGGGACGATGTACGACGGTATGTTCATCGTGGGCATCGACACGCCCGCCGGCCCCGCCACCTACCACTACGACGTCGAGCCTTACTGGGACATGTTCCCGTGCGAGGTGCTCGACCGCGCGCCCGAGTGGGACGGCCACACGCCCAGCGACGCCATCGAGCGCATCGGCACCCTGCGGGACCTCCTGCAGGCGGAGGTCAAGGCCGAGAAAGGTGGTGGCGAGTGATGGGGGAACGTCTCACAGTCGACAGCGTGATGACGCCGGACGGGGAAGTGATGCCGTTGGGCCCTGTCGACAAGGAAGGGAACCGCGTCCCGCTTGACACCGAGGTTCTATACGACGAGGACGGGTACGTCATAAAAGTGGAGTCGTACAGGTTCTCGACCTGGTCTAAGCAGTGGACTGCGGACGTTTATATCGCCGACCAGGGCATGAAAGTATACGTCGACAGCTACTACCTCCATCGTCCCGACAGCTACGAGAGGGTGCTGAAGGACCTCTATGAGGCCATTCAGCAAGGCGAGCGCGGCGGGCGTCCATACTGTGCTTACAACGTTGCCAGGGGCCTGTGTCATGGACATGAGGACAAGGACGGGAAGTGCAAGCTCGTTGGATTTGCCGACACCTGCACCCTCACGATGACTGGTGACATCTGGAGCTGTGTTGAACGTCTATGCAAGGGTGATGGTGAGAAGGATGGGAGCGAGAAGTGAGTGAAGCGCCAAAGATGTACACCTGCTCTTGGTGCGGGAAGCCGACTCCGAACTATAGGGAGTACTCGCATCAGATGGCTGGCATTCTCGGCGAGTCGGGATACTCGGTATGTGACGAGTGCCTAAGGAAGGCCCGTATCGAGAGGGAATGGGAGAACGAGCAGTGCGCTGAAGAGCGCCTGGTTTGCCCCTACTGCGAGAGTTCCATCGATGACGCGTGGTATTACGACGAGGACGATGAAGAGGTTGTGTGCCCTGAGTGCAAGCGCACGTTCGAGCTCGAGATTACCACCGTGCGCACGTATAGGACGAAACGCCGTATCGAGGACATGCCAGATGGCTGGAATGGGGGCGAGCTTTAATGAGCCGAGATTTCATTGAGCTATACGACGACGATGGCTACAGGTACATCGTCAACATGGACAAGATCTCATTCGTCAACGTCGCAGGCAGAAAGGTCTGGGCTGGTGAGATGGCCACGCTCGCAATATGCGATGAGAGCATGGAGCGTCTTTTAAGCAGGCTGGTAGGTGATGGCGAATGAGTTGCTACTTCTGCGGTGGATCCCGCATCGCGTCAGTCCATTCTGCGCCTGGCCGAGACGTCCGAAGCTGGTCTGTGGGTTCTATGGCCCTGACGCGCCGATACGACGGCGAGTCGATCGTCAGGGTCGAGCTGGATACCAGCGTGGAGCTCGACGTCTCAGTCAACGGCTCGTGCGGAGAGACCGTCGGCGCCGACGTGACGGCGACCGCCTACATCGAGGACATCAAGTACTGCCCGTTCTGCGGAGAGGAGCTTTAGGTGAACGAGAGCTATAAGGATTTGAAGGCATATCTGCTCAACGAGATCGCCGAGGACGCGCGCGGCGTTCTGAATGCCATCGAGGGCAAGGAGGTGGACAAGGTCGATGACGAGGAGGTCCTCTGCTTCTGCCATGACCTCGCGGTCGCGATGACTACGCTGGAGACCGTCGCCATGGTCGGCAGGCTCGTGCCTTGGTTTTTGGAGGATGAGAGAGCATGACCTTTAACGATATCGAGTTCAAGGTGTGTCCCCGGTGCGGGGTCGAGCCTGTGGTGGATGTCATGCGCGGCCATCCGCGACAGCACCACTTGGTGGGCGTGGAGTGCCCCGTCTGCCAAGTGAAGTACTACGCCTTTTGGTTGAACGTGGGACCGGCATCGCTTGGGCACGCCGTGGCCAAGCTCGCGGACAGTTGGAACAGCCGGTGATCCGCTCGGCGGCCGAGCTGTTCCGCGCGACCGCCTGGCGCACGGTGCCCGATCTGGTATCGGGCCCCGCGCGCCGGGCGCTCGTTCACGGCCGGGCAGACGCGCCGAGCGTGTCGGCGAGGGAGATCAGGGATTCGGAACGGAGGGCGAGGGCGCTGCAGCGCGACCTCGCCCGCGCACTCAAGAGGTCGAGGAAGGCGAAGCGATGAGGTTGTTTGAGAAGCTGTGGCGGATGCTCGCCGAGAACCGTCGCGTGCGCAAGAGCATCGAGGCACGTCGCGCCCGCAGGTGCAGGAGGTCGATGAGATGGCAGTGATGTGGGACGTGCAGGAGAGGGCATGCGCGATCTGCGGGAGGGTCTTCATCCCGCAGGCCCCGAAGGCCAAGTACTGCTCGGATGCGTGCCGCCGCGAGCATGAGCAGCGCCGCGCGAAGGAGGCCCGGCGCAAGGGAGTCAAGCCGAAGCGCGACAGGGTGGACCGCTATCTGGCCGGGTCGGGGCCGGCGCACGACGAGATCATGGCCATGCGGCGCGAGGTCGCGATGAGATATTGAGTTTCCGCAGGTAGACATAGGTAGATATATAATTAAGGCCGCTGGCGTTGGAGCGCCGGCGGCCTTTGGCAAAGACGCCTCCCGGCATCCTCTATGTGGCGTAGAGCATGGTACCACGCGGGAGGTCACATGGATGCACGTGAATATTTGGAGACTGTACGGGCCGCCCAGCGCGGCATCGACCGCAGGCTGGCGGTCATCCAGTCGATGCAGGCGCGCGAGCAGGTGCGCGCCCAGCGCTACGACGCCGTGGGCAAGGGCGCGCGCGGCACGGACTTCATGAGGTCCACCGACGACCGCATAGACTACGAGCGCCGCAGCGGCGCCGAGCTGTCCGAGCTGCGGCATGAGGTGGAGCTGGGCCGAGAGCTGTGCGCGGGCGTGCGCTCGGCCAACCCGGGCAAGCGCTGGGGCGACGTTCTGGAGCTGCGCTACTGTGAGGACCGCACGCTGCAGGAGATCGCGGGGACGCTCGGGGTGTCGGTGAGGTCGGTGAACTCCGACCTGTGCGCCGCCCTGGACTGGACGGACATGGTCGGGCTGGCGGCAGCCCGATCCGGTCTTGGCCGCGCCGCAGTCTGAGCTAGATATAACTCTATCGAGACCCGTCGGCTCCGCGCCGGCGGGTTTCTCTCTTCTTGCTGGCTGCACGCGATTGCACACGGTTGCACGCCGTTGCACACAATTGCACGCAATTGCCTACGATTGCACGCGATTGCACACAATTGCACACCGTTGCACGTTGTGGCTGGGATATAACTAGGGTGTCGATTCGCAGCGCCGCCCGCGCGGTGTGCGGGTCGGATGTGCGTGGAAGCACAGATGAGTGGCCGGGGTCCCCTTAGCAGTTCAGGGCCCTGGCCTTTCTATTAAGCAACAACCTAATGAGGTGGGTCCGTGGTCACACGCGAGGCTATCGTCCGCGCCGCAAGCCGGTACGACACCGTCATGGCGTGGGCATTCCGTCGCGCCCTGGGTATCGCCCGCCGTGCGGGCGGGCGCAAGTGCAAGGGGGGCGGCAAGGCCGTCGAGAGCCTGCGCTACGCGGGACTCGAGGAATGCGTGGCCAACCGGGGCCGCTCTCCCGTGGAGCGCTAGCCGTGGCCACCAAGACCCGCTACGCCAACGGCCATGCCCGCCGGCAGGTGCGCGCCTGGCTCAAGGCGCAGGGGCTGCCGTGCCACATCTGCGGCATGGCCATCGACTACGACCTGCCCGCGGGCGACCCGATGAGCTTCGAGGTGGACGAGATCGTGCCCGCGTCCAAGGGCGGCTCGCCCATCGACCGCGCGAACGTCGCGCCGGCGCACCGGATCTGCAACGAGCGGCGCGGCAACAAGAGCCTCGCCGCTCTCAACGGCTCGATATCGCCGCGTCCCCGCGACGTGGGCTGCTCGACCTCGCTGCCGTGGTGACGCGGCCCTGGGGGATGGCCCCTCCCCGGGGGGCCGAAGGCTCGCCCGCCGGCATTGCGCCTTTTTTGCGCAGGCCCCGAAACCGAGTCCATACCGGGAGGTGCATGGAATGTCCACGAAGTCCACGAAGCCGAGGGGCAAGCCCTGGACCGCGGACGAGCGGGAGTTCGTCAAAAACGCGTACCCGGCGCTCGGACCTGCGGCTATCGCGAAGAAACTCAAGAGGTCGCGCTCGGGCGTGTGCGCCCTCATCAAGAGGATGAAGGAGAGCGGCGAGATCGCGACCGACGAGTCCACGGGGGAGTCCGCGGGCGCGGGCGTCTCGGCGCCTCCCGCGGACGGCCCGGACGGCCGCCAGGACACGCTCGGGAGGCTCCGATGGGTGCGGCAGATCATCGAGCGCCAGCTCTACGACGCCGAGCCCAGCCAGGCGGCACGGCTCGCCAAGGAGTACCGCGAGACGCTCGAGCAGATTGAACGAATAGAGGGGGCTGGGGAGGACGGTGGCGACGATGTCATCATCAACGCCGTCTCGGTCCTGCGCGACGTCCTCGGCTAAGCCGAGGCTCCGCCTCGTCCAGCCCTACGAGAGGTCCATCGGCTCCCTCGCGGTCGAGCTCGCCCCGACGATGGGATACAAGCTCGTGCCGTGGCAGGAGCAGCTCGCCCACGACATCGGCGCCGTGGACGCGAGCGGCAAGTGGGTCCACCCGCGCGTCGGCATCTCCATCCCGCGACAGCAAGGCAAGTCCGTCGACATCATCGTGTGGGTCGCGGTCATGGCCGCGCTCGCCGGCTACAAGGTGCTCTGGACCGAGCACAACTACTCGACGACCATGGAGATGGTCGACCGCTTCAGGAAGATCTTCGGGCGCCGTGTCGGCGACACGTCGGAGGGCATCCCGCGCTGGCGCAAGCTCCTGGTAGAGGTCTGCTCGCAGACCGGCCAGGAGTGGATGCGGTTCAGCTCCGGCGGCGTCATCCAGTTCTCGACGAGGACCAAGTCCTCGCGCCTGGGCTTCTCCTTCGACATCGTCATATACGACGAGGCCCAGGAGCTCACGGGCATCCACACCCAGGTCATCAACCCGACGACGACGTCCGGCGCCAAGCACAACCTGATGATCGTCTACGCCGGCACGCCGACCCGCGCCGGCAACCCGGCGGAGGTCTTCAAGAACCTCCGGCAGCAGGCGTGGGAGGGCGGCGAGAAGGCGTCAGACCTGCTGTGGCTGGAGTACGGCGTCGAGGAGGTCGGCGACATCTGGGATGAGAGCCGCTGGCCGGAGGTCATGCCGTCCCTGGGCTACCACGCCGACATCCGCGCCATCCGAACCGGCATGAAGGACATGGACGAGCTTGGCGCCGCCCAGGAGTACCTGGGCTACTGGCTGCCCTCGGAGGAGCAGGTGGAGCCGCCGGTCATCGGCGCCGCCGCATGGGGCGAGTGCCTCGTGGGGAGCGGCCCAGAGCTTACCGCCGGCTGCAGGATCTGCGCCGGCGTGAGGTTCAGCGCCGACGGCTCGACCGTCGCCGTGGCGTGCGCCGTGCGGCCGCCCGGGTCTGCGACCGTGCACGTGGAGCTTCCCTTCTGCAAGGACCCGGAGCCCAGCACGGATTGGCTGGCCTACTGGATCGCCGCGAGGGCGGGCAGGTACGCCTGCGTCGCAATCGACGGCAAGGCGGGCGCCGGCGCCCTGTGCGACAAGCTCGAGGGCATGGGCATGCCCAAGGACTACATCCTGCGCCCGAGCACCGACCAGGCCGTGACCGCCGCAAGCCTCATCTCGTCCGGCGCGAAGGCGGGCTCGGTCACGCACATCGCGTGCCCGGCGCTCGACCTGTCGGCCGAGACGTCCCCCAAGCGCAAGATCGGCTCGTCGGGCGGCTGGGGCTTCGGCGGCGACAACGCCGCGCCCATCGAGGCCGCGGGGCTGGCGCTGCTCGCGCTCAACACATCGAAGAGAAAACCCGGAATGAAGGCGAGGGTCACTTGATCTCGATACCTTACGCCGTGGCGTCCGCCGACGGCCTGCTCGAGGAGGACCGCGAGACGGTGCGCTGCCTGCTCAACAGCTGGCAGACCCATTACAGGGGCAACCTCCTGCGCTCGGACTACTACGAGGCGCGCAACATGCTCAAGGACCTCGGCATCGCCGTGCCCGACTCGCTGCGCGACCTGGAGGTGGCGTGCGGCTGGGGATACAAGTGCGTGGAGGTCATGCGCGACCACATCGCCTCCGACGGGTTCACGTGCCCCGACGACGAGGACTTCGACGGCCTGCTCACCTCCGTGGCCAAGCGCAACAAGATGGCCACGCGCGTCGGCAAGGCCGTCAACTCCGCGCTCAAGTACTGCTTCTCCATGCTCGTAGTGACGGCGGACGAGGACGGGCACGCCCGCATCTCGGCGTACCCGCCGACCCTGTGCACGGGCATCTGGGACGACGTCCACGAGTGCCTGTCCTCCGGCATGTTCGTCGTCTCCTTCGCCAAGGACCGCGGGCGGCCCACGGACCGCCCGGACTGGGTCAACGTGATGCTGCCGGACCGCATGGCGCGCATCCGCGAGGTTCGCCGCAACGAGTGGGCGGCGGAGTACGTGGAGCACGGCCTGGGCGCCGTGCCCATGTTCGTCATGCCCCACAACCCCGACGACGACCGGCCTTTCGGCGTGTCCAGGATTAACTCCGAGGTGCGCTGGAACATCGACTGCGCCATGCGCGCCAACGTCAACGAGGAGATCGCCGCCGCGTTCGCCGCATCCACGCAGAAGTACCTGCTGGGCACCGACGGAGACGCGTTCGCCGACAAGACCAAGTGGAGCGCCTTCATCGGCTCCATCTTCGAGGTCACCAAGACCGAGGACGGCACGATTCCGCAGTTCGGCCAGCTCACGCAGCCGAGCATGCAGCCCATGACCGAGCACTTCGGCAACCTGTGCAAGCGCATGAGCGCCGCGACCGGCATCCACGTGGGGCAGTTCGGCATCATGAGCGACAACCCCAGCTCCGCCGAGGCGATCTACGCCGAGAATGAGCCGCTCATCCTCAAGTGCAAGAGCTTCATCCGCGAGGCCAAGGCGGCGCTGGCGAATGCCGCGACCGCCGCGATTGCCACGGAACTCGGGTGCTCCTACGAGGAGGCCGAGGACGCCTGCGGCGTGTCCGTCCACTTCCTGAACCCCGCCATGCCGACGCTGGCCCAGCAGACTGACAGCTCCATCAAGCTCGCTTCGGCGGTCGAGGGTTTCGCCGGCACGCCGACCTTCTGGCGGCTCAACGGTCTCGATGACGACGAGGTGCGCAACGTCTCGTCCGAGATCAGGCGCAACGTGACGCGCTCGGCGGCGCTCGACCTGATGGCGGGCGTCACCCAGGCGGCGGAGCCCACGCCGCCCGCCGATGATTAGCGCGGCCGAGTTCGCGGCCTATAACCGAGCAGTAGCGAAGATCGGCGACAGGGCGGCATCCGATGTGGAGGCCGCCGTGCTCGCCTGGTGCCGCGCCCACGAGGGCGCGACCGTCGCCGAGAAGCGCGAGACCGCGAAGCTCATCATGGAGGGCTTCGTCCAGTGGTACGACGACGTCGCGGCGGAGTTCGCGGCGCAGTGGTACGACGATCTAGCCGAGCGCAACGGCGCCAGGCTGCAGCAGGCCGTCACCATGACGACGTACAGGCCAGAATCGGTCGATACCGTTGCCAGATACCAGGCGAAGAAGCTCGTGAAGGGCGGCGACGCGGCGTTCGCCAGGGCGTGCGGCGAGTACGCCCGCAACGACGCGCTCCGCAGCCTGAACGAGACGATCATCTCCAACGTGGGCCGCGACAAGGACAGGGGCGTGCGCTTCGCGCGCGTGCCGACGGGCTTCGAGACCTGCACCTTCTGCATCATGCTCGCGAGCCGCGGCGCGGTCTACCACACGCGCAAATCCGCCGGCGAGTTCAAGCACTTCCACCGGCACTGCGACTGCAAGGTGGTCCCCGGCTTCGAGGACGACCCCGACGCGGAGCTCGTGGAGGGCGTGAGGCCGGAAGAGCTGCGCGAGCGGTGGTGGCAGCTCGAGAAGGTCGACGCGACCGCGGGGCTGAGCGCAGTCGAGCGAGAGGAGCTCAGGCGCAAGGTCATGGAGGGCGGCGAGCTGCCCGAGAACGTCAGGAAGACCAACCCCGCCGCGCACATGCGCAAGGTCGGTCACAAGAGCAGCGGATGGATGAGCGCGGCGACCCGCCTCAACGCGGAGATCAAGGCGAACGGCTTCGCTAACACCGAGGAGTTCTACGAGTACCTGCGGACCCGCAGGACGAGGGCGGAATTCGACGAGGCGACTGCGCTCGCCGAGAAGATCCTGGCGAACGCTGACGCCACGCCGACGCTCTATGATGTGGCGCGAAGTTGGCTGAGCAAGTCGGAGGCGGTGATTTCTTCCGGTTCCGCGCGGCCTCCCATATCCTCTGAGGTTCCCAACTGGCTAAACGGTGCAAAGAGAAATATCCATGCGAAGAAGCATGCCGGCGAATACGGAATTGACTACAGGTCAAGGCTTGGCCAAGACGAGTACGATAGAATAATGTCGGAGGTCATCGACGAGCATGAGGCGGTAGAGTTTACCGATATCTCGAACGGTCGAGAGGTGCAGCACTGTGCCGTTTACTTCCGCGGGGACGACATAGCTGTCGTCAACTTGGACAAGAGCGTGCGCGTGACCCTATTTAAGTACAGGAGGGGAGGGAGCGCCCGATATGACGAACTCTGGGATCGAGTTCACGGTGGGGCTGAATGATAGGTTCAGCGAATACATCACTGACTCCGTCGAACTACTCAACGCCCAACTGAGCCGCCACGGAATGGTCTTCTTCTTCGATACTGTTGACGCCACTCAACAAGTCATTGGCGGGAAGCACTGCGAGGACATGTTTGGCTGGGCCGTCCCAAATGAGCTTGTGGATGAGTTCAAGCCCGCATGGATTGACGACGATGGCGTAGAACTCGAAAAATACGACTACGTCTGCGCAAGCTGGGAGGACCGCAACGGCCAGCCCTATGCCGCCATCGACGGCAACCTCCCTGAGGAGGCATACTCATAAACGCCAAAAACTAGAAAAGCATCCCTATTCGATGCCTTCGAATTGACGTACATACAACCGGGGAAACCCGACCAAAACGTTGAACCAGGCCATCCGCACGGGTGGTCTTTTTCATGCCGAAAAGCGCCCCGCACGGGGCAGGACGATGCCCCGCACGGGGCGGAAATGGAGGGAGCATGGCCCAGGAGACCACGCCCGCCGAGACCGATCCGATCGACTCTGCACAGGGCGGAGAGACCGATCCGGCGCCCGACTACAAGGCGCTCTACGAGAACGCGCTGAAGGAGTCGCGCAAGTGGGAGAGCCGCTCGAAGGCGAACCTCAAGGAGCTCGACGAGCTCAAGGCGGCCGCGACCAAGACCGACCCGACCGTCGAGGAGCGCCTGAGCGCGCTCGAGAGCGAGAACGCCTCCCTCAAGGCGAGCGCCGCCCGCTCCGCGCTCGTCGACTCCGTGGCCAAGGCCACCGGGCTCGACCGCTCCATCGTGGCGACGCTCAACGGCGAGGACGAGGACGCCCTCACCGAGCAGGCCAAGGCCGTGGCGGCCATCACGAAACCGGCCGGCGGCGCGCCGAGGGCGCCCGAGGCCGGCGGCAAGCCCAAGCCCGGCAAGCCCTCCAAGAAGGACATCCTCGGAATCGAGGACAAGAAGGAACGCATGGCGGCAATCGCCGCCAACATCGACCTCTTCAAGTAAGGGGAGAAAGGGGCCCCAATGCCCGATATCAAGACCCTCGCAGCCGCGCGCAACGTCGACCTCGTGAACACGTTCACCAAGTCGCTCGAGAAGCTCACGGCGATGCTGTCCACCTGCGCGCCCATCCATGCGGCCGTCGGCGAGACCCTGCACCAGAAGAAGATAACCGGCAAGCTCTCCGAGGCCGAGTACACCCCCGGCCAGGACATCCCGCTGTCCAGCTACGCCTACGAGGACGTCACGACCTTCGAGGTGACGCTCAAGCCCTACCGCAAGCAGACCACGCTGCAGGAGGTCAAGAAGCGCGGCTACGACGGCGCCGTCGACAAGACCGACGCGGCGATGATCTCCGACATGCAGCGCAACATCAAGAAGGACTTCGTCGCCGCCCTCGGCGCCGAGGGCACCACCGCCGCGACCGGCAAGAGCCTCGTGGCCACCGCCGCGAACGCCTGGGCCGCCCTGTCCAACCTCACCGAGGAGTACGGCTTCGGCCTGTCTCTTATACACATCTCCGAGCC
>URHQ01000063.1 GCA_900547655.1 uncultured Collinsella sp. | reverse complement strand
GTATAAGAGACAGGACTGGGGCCTGGACCGCAAGAAGGGCGGCCTGTTCATGGTGCCCGGCAACGCGTATGGCACCACCAAGGGCGGCATGCGCTTCCTGCTGCGCGACATTATCTCCAACAAGACGCTGTTCCAGCGCTCGGACAAGCCCTATGTCGTGATGATGGGCACCAACATCATCTTTAACATGGACCTCAACACCATCATCGATGCGCACGAGAACTCCGGCGCCCAGATGACCGTGGTGTACTGCAAGGCCACGCGCAACGTCGATGACGAGACCAAGCTGCAGATCAACGAGAACGGCCGCCTGACGGGCGTGAGCGCCGGCGTCGTGTACGGCGACAACGCGTCCATGGACTGCTGCATCGTCAACCGCGAGACGCTGCTCGAGATCATCGACCACTACCAGGCCGCCGACTATCTGGACCTGCTCGAGGCACTCCAGGGCGACTTTGGCAACATCGACGTGTGCAGCTACGAGTACAAGGGCGAGGTCGTGGGCGTGTTTAGCGAGAAGTCGCTGTATCGCCGCAGCATGGACCTGCTCGACCAGACCGTGGCCGACCAGCTCTTTGACCCCGAGCGCCCGATTCTGACCAAGGCTCACGACGTGCCGCCTTCGCGCTATGCGACTGGCAGCCACGCGTGCAACTCGATCATCTCGGCCGGCTGCATCATCAAGGGCACCGTGCGCAACTCGATCCTGTCGCGCGGCGTCGTGGTCGAGGAAGGCGCCTCGGTGACCAACTCGATCATCAACCAGAGCTGCATCATCAAGAGCGGCGCACGCGTCGAGAACGCCATTCTGGACAAGAACAACGTGGTTCCCACCAACACCGAGCTTCGCGGCACGCCCGAGAACATCCTGGTGCTGGGAAAGGCTCCGTTAACTTCCGACACCACCATCGTACGTTAACGTTGGCACCGCAACATCGCTCGTAACATGTAGAATAGCCGCCCGGTTAGCGCCAGGCGGCTATTCTCGAATTGCAACATGGGAGAAAATATGGCAGATTCCAGCAAAAAGATGCAGATCGTGTTTGCCTCGGCCGAGTGCGCGCCGTTTGTGAAGACCGGTGGCCTGGGCGACGTGGCGGGATCGCTGCCTGCGGCACTCGTGCGCGCCGGCGCCGAGGTCATCGTGATGGTGCCCAAGTACGCCACCATCAAGGACGAGTACAAGGCGCAGATGGAGCACTTTGCCGATTTTTACGTGAGCCTGGGCTGGCGCAACGAGTACTGCGGTCTCGAGAAGCTCGAGCGCGACGGCGTCACCTATATGTTCATCGACAACGAGCGCTACTTTGCGCGCGACTATCCGTACGGTTTCTTTGACGACGGCGAGCGCTTCGCGTTCTTCTCCAAGGCCATCACCGAGAGCCTGCAGCACCTGCCCGAGGGCTTTGAGTGTGACATCTTGCACTGCAACGACTGGCAGACGGCGCTGGCGCCCGTGTTCCTGCGCGAGTTCTACCAGGGCCTGCCGCTGTACGACCGCGTCAAGACCGTGTTCTCGATCCACAACGTGGCGTTCCAGGGCCAGTTTAGCGACACCGTGATGGAGGACATCCTGGGTGTGGCGCATATTCCCGCCGCCGCCTCGCAGCTGCGTTGCGACGCCTGCAGCATCAACTACATGCTGGGCGCCCTGCGCTATGCCGATGCTATCACCACGGTGAGCCCCACCTATGCCAACGAGATCCAGACGCCTGAATTTGGCGAGGGCCTGGACGGCGTTCTGCGCGAGCGTTCGTACGCGCTGCAGGGCATTTTGAATGGCATCGACGTCGCGGGCTTTGACCCGGCGACCGACAAGCGCATTGCCGCCAACTACACCGTGGAGGACCGTTCCGGCAAGGCCGTATGCAAGGCCAAGCTGCAGGAAGAGCTGGGGCTCGAGGTTCGCGACGACCGTCCGCTCATGGTGATGGTCACGCGTCTGACGCGCCAGAAGGGCCTAGACCTGGTCATGTACGCGCTCGACCGCATCCTGGCCGGCGGCGTGCAGGTGGCGGTGCTGGGCACCGGCGACCGCGACTACGAGGACGGCCTGCGCTACTTCCAGGACAAGTACCCCGGCACCATGGCGGCTCGCATCGAGTTCGATCCGGCATTGTCGCAGCGCATGTATGCTGCCGCCGACATGTTCCTGATGCCTTCGAAGTTTGAGCCCTGTGGCCTGTCGCAGATCATCGCCATGCGCTACGGCACGCTGCCCATCGTGCGCGAAACCGGTGGCCTGAAGGACACCGTGCAGCCGTACAACGAGTTTACCGGCGAGGGCACAGGCTTCTCGTTTAGCAACTTTAACGGCGACGAGATGGGCGATGCGGTATTCCGCGGAGCGCGTCTGTTCTGGGATAACCGCGAGGCCTGGAACCAGCTGGTCACTCAGGCTATGAGCCAGGACTTTAGCTGGACGCGCTCGGCCGATAAGTATCTGGACCTGTACTTCTTTATGCATCCGGAGATTGAGCGCCCAGCGGCTGTGGAGGCTGCTACGGCCGTAGAGGAGCCGGTTGCTGATGAGGCCGAGCCTGCGGCGACCGTTAAGGAGCCCGCTGTCGCCGAGGAGCCCAAGGCCGAGGAGAAGCCGGTTGAAGCTAAGCCCGTTAAGGCCGATCCTGAGGTGAAGGTCGAGGCTACTCCCGAGCCCGAGCCTGAGGTGAAGCCCGCTGCGAAGCCTGCCACCAAAAAGACGACGACCCGCAAGGCAACGGCTAAGAAGGCTACGACCACGAAGGCCACTGCGAGCAAGACCACCGCTGCCAAGGCAACTACTGCCAAGGCATCGACCACGCGCAAGCGCACGACCGCCGCTGCCAAGAAGGCCAACGAGGTCGAGGCTGCTCCCGAGGTAAAGGCCGCCGCCGAGGCTAAGCCTGCGGCAAAGGCTCCGGCCAAGACCGCTGCCAAGAAGACGGCTGCAACCACCAAGAAGGCAACGGCAGCCAAGAAGACCACGGCTACGAAGTCGACGACGGCCAAGGCCGCTACGACGAAGGCCGCCGCGAAGACGGCCCCGAAGGCTACTGCAAAGCCCGCCGTCAAGGTCGAGGAGGCGCCCTCCGAGCCCGAGGCCAAGGCAGCTGTCGAGGCAAAGCCGGCCGCCAAGACCACCACGCGCAAACGCGCCGCGACGACGGCCAAGAAGACCACGACCAAGGCTGCAGCTCCCAAGGCAGAGGGTAAGGCCGAGGACAAGCCCGCAGTAAAGGCCGAGCCGACTCCGAAGGCTGCCGAGGTTAAGGCCGCTCCCAAGACTAAGGCAAAGACCGAGCCCGCCAAGGAGACCCCGGTCTCCCCCGCCGTTTCGGCCGAGGAAAAGGCTCCGACCAAGAAGACCTCCGTCCGCAAGTCAACGGCCGCCCGCAAGCGCCGCTAATCCGGACGATTAAAACTAAATCCTCAACGCAAAAGAGGGCGCCCCAACCAGGCGCCCTCTTTTGCGTTGAACTTCGTATTAAAAAGAGGGCTGGTTTACTACGACAAAATGGCTCCGGCCGACCACGGCGAGTAATCTTCGAAATTAAGAACGCTTCTAGCTGCGGTTTTAATATCACCAAAATGACTGTTGTTGAGATCATTCAATTCGTCGTAGTAAACCGAAGTACTTTTGTTTGGATACAAATAGTATCGGTATAGACGTTTTTAAATATCGCGATAATTTGGGTGGTAAAACGATTTTCTAGGACAACCGTTCGCCGATGGTAAACGGATGTTGTTTATACAGCTTGTGTGCAACATATATACTTATATCCAATGCGTAAAGCCCATGGCCCGCAGGCCGTGATTCTATTGAACTGGACCGTATTATGAGATTGATTCACAACAGCCGTCTGCCGCAGTTTCGTACTCCGTTTGGCGCTGTGACCACTGGAACTTCCGTTTCGCTATCGGTGATTTTGGAGGATGCCGACCCCAACCAGGCGACGCTCACCCTGCGCACCTGGGTCGATGAGATCGGTGAGTCTCTGTATCCCATGACGCACGAGGGCGACGGCATATTTACCGTAGAGCTTGAGTGCACCGAGCCCTGTCTTATCTGGTACAGCTTTATCTGCAATATCGAGGGTCAGCCCGAGGTCCGTTTGGGCGCACCGCAGGGTCGCACCGGTGGCGAGGGCGTAACTTACAACTACGCCGAGGTCCCGTCCTTCCAGATCACCGTCTACAAGCACCGCAAAGTTCGTCCTGAGTGGTACGAGCGTGGCATGGTCTACCAGATCTTCCCCGACCGCTATGCCCGCGACGAAAACTGGCGCGAGCGCACGCTTACCGAAGTTGAAAAACCGCGCAAAGGAATCCAGCGCCGCATGGTCGAGGACTGGAACGAACCGCCCGAGTACGAGCGTGCCGAAGACGGCTCCATCAAGACCTGGGATTTTTACGGCGGTTCGCTCAAGGGTATCCAAAATGACCTGCCCCGCATTGCCGAGCTAGGCTTTACGGCCATCTACCTCAACCCCATCTTTGAGGCCGCGAGCAACCACCGCTACGACACGGCCGACTACACCAAGATCGACCCGATCCTGGGCACCGAGCAGGACTTTACCGAGCTGTGCCAGGCAGCCGAGAAGCTGGGCATCTCCATCATCCTGGACGGCGTCTTCAACCACACGGGCGACGATTCGATCTATTTCAACCGCTACGGCAACTATCCCGGCGTGGGCGCTTGGCAGAGCGAGGATTCACCGTGGCGCGATGCGTTTTACTTCCATGAGGACGGTTCGTATGACTGCTGGTGGGGCGTGGGCAACATGCCCGCCATCAATGAGAGCTCCGAACTGGTGCGCGAGCGGCTCCTGGGCAAGGACGGCGTGATCCGTAAATGGCTGCGCGCCGGTGCCCATGGCTGGCGACTCGATGTGGCCGACGAGCTTTCCGACGACTTCCTGGCCGAGATCAAAAAGGCCGTGCTCGCCGAGAAGCCCGACGCGCTGCTGCTCGGCGAAGTCTGGGAAGACGCCTCCAACAAGATCAGCTATGGCCACCTGCGTCGCTATCTGCAGGGCTCCGAGCTCGACTCGGCCATGGACTACCCCTTCCGCGACATGGTCATCGGCTTTTTGATGGGCTACAAGAACGCATATCAGGCTGCCGAGGATATCGAGACCCTGCGCGAGAACTACCCGCGCGAGGCACTGGCCTGCGCACTCAATCTGCTTTCGAGCCACGACCGTCCTCGCATCATCTCAGTACTCGGCGGTGGCCCCGACGAGTCACAGCTGCCCGAGAGCGAGCGCAGCAAATGGCGCCTGGACGATAACTCGATGGGTCTGGCCAAGAGCCGTTTTTGGCTGGCGACGCTCATGCAGATGACCTTCCCGGGTGTACCCTCAATCTATTACGGCGACGAGTACGGCTTGGAGGGCCTTACCGACCCGGGCAACCGCCGCACCCTGCCGACCAAGGACCAACTCCACGACTTCGACACACTGGCCATCGTTAAGAACGCGTCTGCCGTGCGCCGTGCGCTGCCCTTTATGGTCGATGGCGAGATCAAGGCCTTTGCGCTCAACGACGAAGTCTTGGCTTACACCCGCACGGGCAAAGACAGCGAGGCCGCGACGGTTATCATCAACCGCAGCCTGCGCAATTCGCACCGCGTGACGATTCCGGCGCTCGGCGAATGCGCGAGCGACGTGATCAGCGGTCACGAGTGCGAGATCCACAACGGTACCGTCACGCTCGACCTGTACCCGCTGGGCTCTTCGATCATCTATCACCATGCCGAGAAGCGTCTGCAGGAGCCGCTCGATCATGGCGCGGGCGTTGTGTGCCACATCACCTCGGTGCCGACCGATGACGGCAAGCCCGGCACAATCGGTGCGCCCACGCGTCGCTTTATCGACCATCTGGCCGCTATGGGCATGCGCTACTGGCAAGTCCTGCCCGTCAACCCGACGGACTTCTTCCGCTCCCCTTACGCTGGGCCTTCGGCCTTTGCGGGCAATATTGACCTGCTGCCCGAGAGTCACGAGGAGCTGGCCGCCGACTTTGCTGCATGGAAGGCTCACGGCGGCGAGGATGCCGACCCGCTGTACACGGCGTTTAAACATCGCAACGCTGATTGGCTCGAAAAGTACTGCGTCTACATGGCCGTTAAGAAGTACTTTGAGGGCGAGTCGCGCCACGATTGGCCGGCAGATGTAGCGCGCTACAACGAGTATCTGATCGATGACAAGCGCTTCCACGACGAGGCCGAGCTGCAGGCGTACATGCAGTATCGCTTTGACCTTGCCTGGTGCGAGCTCATGAACTATGCGCACAAGAAGGGCATCGAGGTCATCGGCGATATCCCGATGTATGTCTCGGACGATTCGGCCGACGCGTGGAGCGAGCCCGAGAACTTCTGGCTGTCCGATACCGGCAAGGCGATTGAGATTTCCGGTGCGCCGCCCGACAACTTTGCACCCGAGGGCCAGGTGTGGGGCAACCCGACGTTCCGCTGGGACCACATGAAGCAGAACGGCTATACCTGGTGGATGGATCGCCTGCGCCGCGCGTTCTCGCTCTACGACCGCGTGCGTCTGGATCACTTCCTGGGATTTCACAGCTATTACAGCATTCCCACGGGCAAGTCATGCGCCGACGGCCGCTGGCTGGCGGGCCCGGGCAAGGACCTGTTCCAGACCGCCTATGACGAGCTGGGTCCGCTCAACTTTATCGCCGAGGACCTGGGCTATTTGACGCCCGGTGTTCGCGCCATGGCTTCGACCTGCGGTTTCCCCGGCATGGACGTGCTGGAGTTTAGCGACTACGACGTTCGTTGCGGCGTGCACCCCACGCCCGGCAAGATTCTGTATACCTCGACGCACGATACGTCGACGCTCGCCGGCTGGTGCACGCGTTCCTTTGCGGGCGGCGATGAACCGAGCGGTATTGAGGTGGCGTCAAAGCTGATGAGCGACGCACTGGCAAGCGACGCTCCCCTGGTGATGATGCCGCTGCAGGATATCCTGGGGCTTGGCGACGACGCGCGCATGAACGTTCCGGGCGTGGCCACGGGCAACTGGACCTGGCAGGCTGACGAGGCAGACATTGCAGCCGCCGAGAACAAAACCGCACAGCTCCTGCGCAACAACCATAGATTCTGGGGCGAAGCGTGATAAAACCCCCGATATAGGGTACAGTTACAGACGTTTGAATTTTTGCGGGCAGAGTAATCTGCCCGCTTTGTGCTGAAAAGGAAGTATTATGGCGCGCTACGATTACAAGTGCTCGAGCTGCGGCAACGTGTTTGAGGTTGAGCATCCCATGTCCGAGACTCCCGAGGTCGTGTGCCCCAGCTGCGGTGCCCCGGCGGCCAAGACGTTCTCGGCCAGCGGCATTAAATTTGAGGGAAGCGGTTTCTACAACACCGACCAGCGAAGCGGCGGCTCCAGCACCAGCGCCACAAGCGGCTGCTGCGCCAACTGCCCGCACAGCCACTAGAAACCAAGCAGCCCCGCGATCAACGCCGATCGCGGGGCTATTTCTTTGCTCTATGGGTAGCTAATCAAGCTACCCAGGTTTCCTTGTGAGTTGCGGTGAAATAAGGACTGTTTGGCGGGCAGAAGCGGCTTTTCAATCCCTATTTCACCGCAACTTAGTCGTTACTTGTGGACCAGGCGGGCGCAGAAGTGGCCGTCGTAGGAGTCGGCGTTTACCGGCACGCTTTGGAAGAGGCCTCGATCGTTTTGGCGTACGGATACGAGCTTCTTGGCCTGATCGAACTCAGGGAGTTGCAGAATCTGTGCCTCGGAAAGCGGTGCCACGCTAAAGCCGGCACCCTCGGGAGAAGCAAGGAACGCGTCCACCACCTGCGTGTTCTCCTCGTCGAAGACGGAGCACGTCGCATAGATGAGCTCGCCGCCGGCAGCCACGCGCGCGGCGGCTTCCTTGAGCATCGTAAGCTGCAATTTGGGCAACTCGGTCGTAACGTCGTTCTCAGTTAGGCGCCACGGGATCTCGGGATGACGGCGCATGGTGCCGGTGCCCGAGCACGGCGCATCGATAAAGACTGTGTCGAACTTAACCGGCTTGCCAAGCATGGCATCAAACGATGTGAGCACCTCATCAAGCTCGCAAGCATCGCCCGAGACCGTACGAACACCCGTAATACCCGCCTTATGCAGGCGCGCGAGATTTAGGTCGCACTTACGGTCATGAAGATCGAGCGCCGTATGCTGACGCTCATAGCCCGCACGCTTAGCCTGGCACATCATCACATAGGTCTTGGTGCCGCGACCGGCACCAATCTCAAGGCAGCTACCAGGGCGCGTGGCGGCTGTGGCGATAAGTTGCGCGTTAAGGTCCGAGGCAACCGCGGCAGCACGCTCAAACACACCCGAAGCAACGGTAACCTGGGCATCAACCGGGGCATGGCAGCCCGGGAAGACAGGCGCGACGAGCTGCGAGACATACGGATCGGGCTTGGTCGCAAAGGCGTTCTCATGCAGGGCCAGCGGCGCGGGGGCCAGATTACCGGCAAAGCTAAGCGAGCCCTCCGGTGTGTCAAACGATGCCATAATGCGAGCGCACAGCCAACGCGGCAGACCCATCAGGCGCGACAGACGGACCAGGCGTCGCTCAGACTCGTCTACATCGGACGCAGTGGCAAAGTCCTCAACGTTGTCCGCGACCTTATGCAGCACGGCATTGGCCAAACCGGCGGCAGACTTAGCTCCGCTGCGCACCAGCTCAACGCCCTGACTCACCGCAACGCGGCCAGGCGCATGCAGATAGAGCATCTCGAAGGCCGAGATACGAAGTGACATGCGAACACGCGGCGCAACCTTTTTAGGCTTATCGAGAAACTGATCGAGCAGCTCGTCCAAAATACCCTGGGTAGCCGCAACGCCCAGTGCCAAACGAGCGGCAAAAGCGGAATCGCGCTGGTCAATAGCCTTGGCAGATGCGCGAGAGGACAGCACGTCGCGCGCATACATACCGCGGCGATCGGCCTCCATCAGCACATCGAGCGCAAGTTTGCGCGCGGGAGACAGCTTGCTCATGACAAAACGCCCCAGATAAGATCGGCGCCTTGCAGCCCAGCAGCCCAAGCAGAAGCGGCCATGGCACGCTTGCCATCGGGCTTAACCTCGAGCAGTTCAACCGCACCGTCGGAAAGACCAAGGTAAACACGCTTGTTTTTAACGTCAACGGCGCCCTCACCAAGCGACACATCAGCCGGCGCAGCATCGAGCACGCGCACGGTCTTGCCGGCAATCACGCAACGAGCAGGCGCGGTATCGGACGAAGCGAGCACATGACGCACGCAATCGAGCGCAGCCATCTGCGGATCCAGACGCATCTCCAGCTTGGAAATCTTGGCAGCATGGGTCACAAGCGCCTCATCCTGTTCAGTCCACTCGGCGGTACCATCGGCAAGAGAAGGAAGCGTATCGGCAAGCAGTTTGCCGCCAAGCTCACCAAGCTCCATGGTCAGCGCCTCGGCGTGCTTACCGGCAACGGACGTGGAAGCCTGAGCACAATAAGCACCAGTATCCACGCCATGTCCAATGCGCATGATAGAAACGCCAGCAACCTCGTCACCAGCAAGAATGGCACGCTGAATAGGAGCGGCGCCACGCCAACGAGGCAGCAAGGACGCATGAACATTCACAATACCAAGCGGCGCCATATGCAGCACGTCATCCGGCAAAATGCAACCATAGGCAGCCACGCAGAAAATGTCAGCCCGGGCAGCCTGAAGCGCCTCAACAACCTCAGGCGTCATACGATTAGCTTCAACAACCGGCAACCCCAGCTCAAGCGCCTTGGCCTTAACGGGAGAAGGCTCAAGCTTCTTACCACGCCCACGAACAGCGTCAGGACGAGTAATAACCAGCACAATCTCGTTCCCAGCCTCAACAAGCGAAGTCAGCGAAGGCACAGCAAAATCAGGCGTACCCATAAACACAATACGCATAAAAGTTAGTCTCCTCTCAATAACGAGCCGAGACGGCTACAAAGAGCAGCGGAAAGCCAAGTCACCAGCCCATCCGCAAGAACAGTCCAACAAAAACAAATATACCCAAAACCAAAGAAAGAGCCGCATAAAAGCAGCCCTCCCAACAAAGCACCTATCAGCGAAGACGCCCTTCCCTGGCCCGACGACACCCGGGCGAAAAGGAGCACGAAAACGCAGTCCCCTTCCGCCACAGGGCTTAGGTTATTGCTCCACGCGCAGTTCCGCACGAGCCGAAGAGCACTTAATGTGCTCTTCGTGCGAGCAGGACTGTTTGAGCATGGAGCAAAACCTAAGCCCTGCGGCGGAAGGGGACGGACGACTTACTCCGTCTCGCCCGGTCGTGCGCCGCGGGCCAGGGCGTCCTGGTACTCCTTGACTGCCTTGAGCCTCTGCATCGGCTTCAGTCGCTCGAACATGGTGTTGCCGTGCAGATGATCAATCTCATGCTGCAGGCACACGCAGAACAGATCGCCCGTGGCCTCGTAGCGAATCAGGTTGGCGTCCAAGTCGTACGCCTCGACGACGACATGGTCCGGACGCTCGATCTCGCAGCTAATGCCAGGGATGGAAAGGCAACCCTCGCTAAAGGGCACCAGATGGTCACTCTGCTCAACAATGACGGGATTGATGAGCACGAACGGGTCGTAGTCGTTTTTGTCGCTGTAGTCGCAGTCGATGGTGACGAGCTGAATGAGCTCGCCGATCTGCGGAGCAGCCAGACCGCAACCGCCGTTCTCGAACATCATCTTCTTCATCTTCTCGGCAAGCGCCTCGATCGCCGGGGTGATCTCCTCGATGACGGCGCACTCCTGGCGCAGGCGAGGGTCGGGCGACAGTACGATTCCGTTGGCTTCCATGGCCATCCTTTCGAGTTGTTACATCAAATCATAGGCGTCGACGTCAACGCTCACGCTCACGCCGCGTACAGAGCCCACCTCTTTGAGGCAGGCGTCGATATCATCAGAGACATGGTACCCCACGGGCGACTTCACAAGCAGATGGAAGCGGTAACGGTCCTTGGCTCTCTCGATTACACACGAAGCCGGGCCCAGCACCTGCGGCACGGCACTTCCCGCCCGCAAAAAGTCGGGCGCGGCGGCATGCCAGCGGCGCTTGAGGAGTTTCGCGATGCGACCGATGTAGTCTTGCGCTTCGTCTCGGTTCGCCGACCACACCAAGATGTTGACCAGGCGAACAAACGGCGGGTACAGCGCGTCGCGGCGCTGATCCAGGTCGTAGTCGGTAAAGATCGAACGATCGTGCTCAGCGACGGCGCGAATGACCGGATCCTCGGGCAGGTAGGTCTGGATGATAACCTCGCCGGGGCGATCGCCGCGGCCGGCGCGGCCTGCAACCTGCTCCAGCAGATCGTAGGCGCGCTCCCCCGCTCTAAAATCGGGCAGCTTTAGCGCAAAGTCGGCATTGACCACGCCCACCAGCGTGACCTCGGGAAAGTCGAGGCCCTTTGCAATCATCTGGGTGCCCAGCAGCACCGCGCAATCGGCGGCATCGAACTGCTCGAGCAGCTTTTTGTGCGCGTCCTTGCCGCGAGTGGAATCGGCATCCATGCGAATGATGGCGACGTCGTCGGGCAGCATCTGGTGCAGTGCGTCCTCGATCTGCTGCGTGCCCAGACCCATTTTTGCCAGGTAGCGACTGCCACATTTGGGGCAACGGCTCGTGGCCGCCGGATAGGGCTGCACGCGCCAAGACGAACCGCATGTGTGACACTGCAGCGTGTGTGTGCGCTCGTGATACGTAAGCGCGGTGGAGCAGTGGTTGCAGGTAGGGACGCAGCCGCACTCGCGGCACATCAAAAACGGCGCAAAGCCACGGCGGTTATGCAGCAACACGGCCTTCTCGCGGCGCTCGACCACACGCTCCAGGCCTTCCATCAGCGGTTTTGAGAACATAGAGCGGCTGCCGTGCGAGAACTCGCGGCGCAGGTCGGCAATGCGGACTGTCGGCAGCACGGCGTGTCCCGGGCGCTCGGGCATCTCGACGCGCGTCCAGGTGGCACCGTTATACCTGTCTCTTATACACATCTCCGAGC
>URHQ01000062.1 GCA_900547655.1 uncultured Collinsella sp. | reverse complement strand
GTTCATGCTCTCGCCGCCTAACGTGGTCAGACGAACCGGGGCGCGATACTTAACGGCGGCATCGGCCGAATCGTCGACCTCGACGTAGCCGCCCTCCTCCAGATGAGCCAGCGTGCGCGAGACGGCAGCGCGGGTCACGCCAGCCATGCGGGCGAGGTCGGCACCAGTCAGACCGTCCTTGCTGCGCTCAAGATAGTACAGGCACATGATGTCGGAGCCCTTAAGACCCAGCCTTGCGCCCTCAGATGTCTTAATGCGCTGGATCTCCTTGTAGAGTCCGCTGATCAGTCCGACAAAGTCCTCGAAACGTGTCTCGTCGCTCTGCTGCATGTGAGACGACCGCCTTTCGCTTGCATAATGCTAACGGGTAAACATCTTAGCCGTATCCAGCGACCGCCGGCCCTGCGTGCCTCATTTGTTGACCCATCAACATAAAAATCACCACAAAGGACAGGTGCCTTTGTGGTGATTTTGGGCATCAATAGGTTCTAGGCGCCGCTACAGCTCCACGCGGGGATTGTCGCGGGTCACAAGCGTCTTAGCGACAACCGACGCTCCCAAATAGCGCTCAAGCAGCTCGGCTAAGCGGTCGATGGCGGCCTGGCAGTCCCCCATTCGCTCGGGCTCTACGCACTCAATCGCCAGGAACGCGTCGGCCGAATCGTCGGATAGAGCCGTTCGAACACCGTCGCGCCAGTTCCAGCAGCGGCACACGGCGCCCGCATCGTCGATGTAGGCGAGCTCGCCGGGCAGCGTCGGGTCATCCGCATCCTCGCCAAGCGGCAGGAACGCATCGCCACCGTCGGTCACCTTCAAGCGAAGATCCCCCTCAATCGCATGCAGATCCTCGCCACCCACGGGCAGCGCGTAAGTCAACGACACCGTGTTGTAAATATCCACCGCCGGTGTGATATGACCGACCGGCTTGCCCTTGAGCACGCGCTTGAGCAAGTTCTCGATCGAGCAACGCGCGCCCTTTTTGGTCTTGAACAGACGATAGGCCTCGCGCCATGCCTTGACCGGTGCGTTCTCGCTGATAGTATCGCTGGTCAGATGACGCTCCGCATCGATATTGGCACGGTCGAGCAACGCCGCGATCGCGTCCACATCCTCTTGAGGAATCTGAGACGCGGGCTTCATACCCTCCACGACCACAACACCGACCGCTGCCTGCGGAAACAGCTCCCAGAATGAATCCTCGGCAATAAAGCTCTTCATACGCTCTCCCTTCATTGTGCGCGCCCGAGCGAGGGCGCCTAAACAAAAAGCGCCCTTACAACGGCCACCTTCAAAGTCCTACGGTGCCGTCACAAGAGCGCTTGCGCTGTCCCCATCCGGAGAAGGGGACGATATGTCAGGCGTATTGTAACCCGAGTCATCCACGCGAGCAAAACCACCACAAAGGTGCCTGTCCCCTTTGTGGTAGATATGGACTCGCGGCGAAGCTAGCGGCGAAGTCCCAGCAGCCCGCGGCCGCGATGACGGGCGTCGGCGGGCACCTGAGCGTGCGGGCCGGCGGCCTTGACGGACTCGGGCAGGTGCGAGTACTTCTTCTCGAAGTTCTCCTCGAACATCACCGCCAGGTTGTGCGCGGCCTCGTCGTAGCGAGCGGTGCTCTGCCAGTACTGGCGCGGCACCAGAATGCCGTCGGGCACACCGTGGCACGTGGTGGGAATGTCGACGTTAAAAATATCGTCGTGCACGAACTCGCTGTCCTCGATGGTACCGTCGAGGGCGCGGGCCACCAGGGCGCGCGTGTAGGCAAGCTCGATGCGATGGCCCACGCCGTAACCGCCACCGATCCAGCCGGTGTTGACCAGATAGACGCGGGTGCGACCGTCGGCGATACGCTCGCCGAGCATCTTGGCATAGACCATGGGGTCGAGCGGCATAAACGGCTCGCCAAACAGCGAGGAGAACGTGGGCGTGGGCTCGGTGACGCCGACCTCGGTACCGGGGATCTTGGCGGTGAAACCCGTCACAAAGTGATACATGGCGGCGTCGGCCGTCAGGCGTGAGATGGGCGGCAGCACGCCAAAGGCATCACAGGTCAAAAACAACACGACGCTCGGGGTGGTACCCATGCCCTTGGTCCACGCGTTGGGGATATGCTCGACGGGATAGGCCACGCGCGTATTGTGCGTGATCGAGACGTCATCATAGTTGGGCTTGCGGTTCTCATCGAGCACCACGTTTTCACAGATGGCGCCAAAGCGAACGGCGTTGAAGATCTCGGGCTCGTGGAACGCGTCCAGGCCCTCGCACTTGGCGTAGCAGCCGCCCTCGACGTTAAAGATGCCCATGTCGGACCAGCCGTGCTCATCATCGCCGATCAGCAGGCGCGTGGGGTTGGCCGAAAGCGTGGTCTTGCCCGTGCCCGACAGGCCAAAGAACACAGCGGTCTCGTGCGTGACGGGATCCATGCTGGCCGAACAGTGCATGGGCAGCACATCGTCCTCGACAGGCAGCAGGTAGTTCATAACGCTGAAGATGGACTTTTTGATCTCGCCGGAGTAACCGGTGCCGGCAACCAGAATCACGCGCTCCTGGAAGTTGATGACCACGGCGGCGCTGGAATTGAGGCCCTTAATGTCGGGATCGCACTGGTAGCCCGGCGCGGCGAGCACGCAAAAGTCCGGCTCGCCGGTGCGCGCAATTTCGCGTGCAAGCGGGCGGGCGAGCATCTGCTTAATAAAGAGCGCCTGGCTGGCACGCTCGCAGGCGACGAGCAGACGACGCGTGTGGTTGCGGTCGGCGCCCGCCATGCCGCGCGTGACGAAAACGTCGCGCTCGTTGAGGTAGTCGACGATGCCGGCCTTGATGGCCTCGTAGCTCTCGGACGAAAGCGGGCGGTTGACGGCGCCCCAGGCAATCTTGTCGTGAACATCGGGAGTGTCAACGATAAAGCGGTCGTTGGGAGAACGGCCGGTGCGCTCCCCCGTCTCGATCACCAACGCGCCGTTGGATGCCATGCGGCCTTCTTCGCGGCGGATAGCGTGCTCGACGAGCTCCGCGGCGGGTAGATCGACCAGCAGACGGGGCTGATTCTCGGCGGGATCTTCGACCAGCGTAATACCAAAGTTGGACAGAACTTCTGCAGGGGTAACACCAGGCATGGGGCCTCCTTTAAAAACGCGACACGTGGACGCGGCGCGCACTTTACTCACGTAAAGCCCGTTGTACCCGATATGCAAAAACGTTTTTGCGGCAACGGCGAAGCGCCCGCCCAACGGTCAAAAATCACAGGCAAGCGGCCTAGTCATTGGGGACACTCTTGAACAGGCAACAACCAGGGAGCGTCCCCGGATGCCAGCACATAAGGAACGTCCCTAAGTGACGACCACTGAATGGCGCCGCCGAAAATATTGAACAACCTGTTCAAAAACACGGGCAAACGCCGTCGCGTCTATACTAGAACGCAGCAATAGAAAGGACTCCGCTTTGAGCATCTCGCCTCTCGATAGCATCCGCCGCGCCATCTCCCGCCGCAATGGCGTCGCCGGCCCCGCCGTGTCGAGAGCCGGCACCGCGAAGTCCCAGGGCGGCCGCATCGAGAACGGCCTCTTCCCTGCCTCCCACACGGCCGAAGAGCTCGCGCGCATCCAGGAGCTGAGTCAGCGCAACGCCGGCGGCCCCGACAGCAGCCAGGCCACGCGCCGTCACCGCGAGCGCGATCGCGAGCCCGGCCCCATCCACCGCATGGTCAACGCCTGGTGGAACCGCCTACTCGGCGCTGTCTACGGCGGCGGCTTCTCCACGCAGGAAGCCGAATACGAGGAGCACGCCACTCGCCGCGACTATCTCTGGAATACCCTGAGCACCTCCGTGTGGGGCTTCGCGTTTCCCCTGCTCACCATCGTGTCCACGCAGCTTGTGGGCGCCGAGGAAGCCGGTAAGTTCTCCATCGCCTTTGTCACCGGCACGCTCATCATGATCGCGTGCAGCTACGGCGTGCGCAATTTCCAAGTCTCGGATATCGACGAGAAGACGTCCTTTGCCTCCTACCAGCTCAACCGCTGGCTTTGCGGAGCGCTCGCCCTGGGCTGCGGCCTCATGTACAGCAGCGCCCGTGGCTACGACGCACACATGGCGACGATCGGCCTGGGCGTCTACCTGTATAAGGTGATCGACGGCGTCGCCGACGTGTACGAGGGCCGCCTGCAGCAGGCCGATAAACTCTATCTGGCCGGCATGAGCCAAACGCTACGCTCCGTCGGTGTCATCGTGATCTTTAGCGTGGCGCTGTTCCTTACGCGCAGCATGCCCATCGCGGCCATGGCCATGGGTGTCACCGCCATCGTCTCGCTCGTGCTGGTCACCGCGCCGCTCGCCCTGTTCGAGACCGAAAAATCGCACCGCGTGAGCCTGCGCGAGGTCGGCCACCTGTTTGTCCAGTGCGCTCCGCTCTTTGGCGCGCTATTTTTGTTCAACCTCATCGAGAGCATGCCCAAGTTTGTGATGGAAGGCACGCTGGCCTACAAATAT
Source organism: uncultured Collinsella sp. (assembly GCA_900547655.1). GTDB lineage: Bacteria > Actinomycetota > Coriobacteriia > Coriobacteriales > Coriobacteriaceae > Collinsella. The sequence goes on along the minus strand of URHQ01000062.1, from coordinate 7,535 downwards.
CAGCTGTACTTTAATGCCCTGTTCTTTCCGGCGCAGGCTATTTTGCTGAGCATCGGATTTGTCTATAAACCGCAGCTCCTGCGTCTGTCGAGCATTTGGGCGAACCCGCGCAAACGCCGCCGTTTTGACTTGATTATTATTGCCGTTATGGCACTGATCGTGGCCATCACCGGCGTGTGCGCCGCATTTATGGCCGGCCCCGGCATTCCCCTCATGAGCTTTATGTACGGCCTCAATTTTGAGCGCTACCGCACATTGGCGCTGCTGATGGTTGTCGCCGGCGGTGTAACCGCAGCCATCGACTTCATCTACGCCATCATCACGGTGTTGCGCCACGCTGGAGACGTCACCAAGATCTACCTGATCTGCTTCGCCGTGAGCGTGGTGCTCCCGGTGATCCTGATCAACCTGCTTGGCCTGATGGGCGCCGTGGTGAGCTACCTGGCCATCATGGCCCTATTGCTGGTGCTGCTGATTATCGAGTACGCCCACATCCGCCAGCGCATAGAACGAGCCCGCAACCCGTACGGGGCCTAATTCGAATCAATTTGAAGAAAAGAAACGTCGATGTTTTGGCACCGACAGCGAGCAGTCTCGAAGTGCCCCAGGTTGGCGCGAAAGAGGAGCGACGCGTACTTCCATACGCGAGCGACGGTTTGAGCGACAAGATGGGGTGCTTCGGGGCTGCACAGCGTCAACGTGGCCGCCGTTCGGTAGAACAGCGGAACAAAGTTATTCGCCAGGAAGAATGTCTGCGTAGAACTCCGCCCCGTCGTCCAGGCGCAGGATACCCACGCGACCGAACTCGGAACCGGTGGCCGCCGCGCAATCGATATCGATGCGATCGGGCACACCGGCGGTATCCTCGCCACCAAGGCGCACAATCTGCCCGCGGCCCGACTCCTCATCGAGTCCCGCCAGGCCGCCAACCTCGCAATAGCGCCCCAGCGATACCGTGGGCGTGTGGCCGCTCACCACGACCGGGCCCTTGCCCTCGGCAGAAAGCAGCCCCGTCGGAGCATCCCAATAGCCGTGACGAATCCAGAGCAAGTCATCGGACGACTGCACGGCGAGCATTTGCTGCAGCAACTCGCGATCGGCATCGACCGCTCCCCTGCCGTCGCCGCAATCGACACCATGCTCAAGCAAAAACGCACGCGCCGCCTCGGCCTGAATGCCGGCGTGCACCAGCAGGTACGGCCGCTCGGCAGTCTCGGCCACCGCATAGAGCGGCAGGGCAGCAGCCCAGCGCACCAGCTCCTCGTATGCCTCAAATTCCATTTCGTTGAGCTGTTGGCGCGTAGTCCAGCCGCCGTTGATATCCCAGGTCTCGGCATCGAGCGGGTCCTGGCCAATGATCGCGTCGAGCATAATCTGCTCGTGGTTACCCTTAAGCACGCGAGCGTTGGGCAGCGACCGCACCAAGTTGATGACACCGACCGGATCGGGACCGCGGTCGATCATGTCGCCCAGCACGTACAGCGTGTCGTCGGACGTCAGCGAGATTTTGGAAAGTACCTCGTCCAGCGCGCGCACGTGCCCGTGAGCATCAGATGTCACATAGATCGCCATGGAACGCCTTTCCCTGCATTACGGCCGAAGCCCGATGCCACGACTAAAACTTCAAGTTGAACTTAAACGTTACCCATTGTACTCCGATGCAATAAAGCTGGAAAGTGCCGGCGCAGCCAACGGCCACATGCGGCCGCCTGCACGCCCCAAAAACACCGCGCCACCAGCATCAACGCCCCAACCAGCACCGCCCGCGCCCCCGCCTCGTGTCGATAATGCGAACGCCCGCGGCTCGGCCCCATAAACCCACCACCTTTGGGTACAAATAACCACAGACAATTGACCGTGCCACGCCAACCACCCAGGAGCGGACACTATCCATGAACCAGATCCTTCTCTTTATCGGCCTCGTCATCATTTTGTGTCTGACCATCAAACCCGTCGGCAAAAAGCTCCCCTTCCCCACCCTGCTCATTTTTATCGCGCTGGGCATGCTGTTGGGCGTCAACGGCCCGGCGCATATCGACTTTAGCGACTACGCGCTCACCGAAACCGTCTGCAGCACGGCGCTGCTGTTCATCATGTTCTACGGCGGCTTTAACACCAATATCGACCGCGCCAAGCCCGTCACCGCGCCGGCGGTGCTGCTGAGCACACTCGGCGTTGTCGCCACCGCCGGCATCACGGGCGCCTTTGCGCACTTCGTGCTGGGCTTCGACTGGATCGGCGGCCTGCTGCTGGGGTCGGTCGTGGCATCCACCGACGCGGCCAGCGTCTTTAGCGTGCTGCGCGAGCACAACCTGTCTCTGAGGGACGGCACCGACTCGCTGCTCGAGGTCGAATCGGGCTCCAACGATCCCGTCGCCTACATGCTCACCGCCGTGCTCGCGACCCTCGCGGCGGGCGGCAACATCGACATTCCCGTGCTGCTGGCCAAGCAGATCATCCTGGGCGTGGGCCTGGGCCTTGCCATCGGCTGGACATCCAGCCGTCTGATTGAGCGCGCACACGCAACGGCTGAGGGTGCGCAGACTATCTTTTTGTTCGCCGTGGCGATCGTCGCCTACGCACTGCCGAGCTATCTGGGCGGCAACGGCTTTTTGGCCGTATACCTGGCAGGCATTGTGCTGGGTGCGAGCGACATCACCGGCAAAGTCGAGATGGCGCACTTCTTCGACACCCTCACCGAGATGGCCGAGATGACCATCTTCTTTTTGCTCGGCCTGCTCGTGACGCCCGCCCGCCTGCCGCAAATGCTGCTGCCGGGCCTGGCACTCATGGCGTTTATGCTCTTCGTGAGCCGCCCCATCGCCGTCGGTGTGCTCCTGGCGCCCTTCAAGACGAACCCTCGCCAGGTCGCGCTCGTAAGCTGGGCGGGCCTGCGTGGCGCGGCTTCGGTCGTCTTTAGCCTCTTTGCCGTGGTGTCCGGCGTTCCCGGTGGCCACGACCTATTTGACCTGGTGTTTGTGATTGCCGTGTCGAGCATTGTGGTGCAGGGCTCGCTGCTGCCGGCAGTGGCGAAGAAACTCGACATGATCGACGCGGAAGGCGACGTGCGCCGCACCTTTAACGACTACCGCGACGAGGACGGCATGTCGTTTGTCAAGCTCAAGGTGGGTGCGGGCCATCCGTTTGCCGGTCGCTCGCTCGCCGATATTGGCAGTGCGACGGACATGCTCGTGGTCCTGGTGCTGCGTGACGGCGCACATCCCGTGCTGCCCAACGGCGACACCGTAATTGAAGAAGGCGACCTTCTGGTTATGGCCGCGCCGACGTTTGAAGAGCGTGCCGAGGTTACGCTGCGCGAGGTCACCGTGACACCCCACGGTCGCCTGGCAGGACTGCGCCTGCGCGATGTGCCACAAGGCAAGCACCCCTTTATCGTGGTGATGCTCAAACGCGACGGCCAGACCATCATCCCCGACGGCAACACCCTCATATACGCCGGCGACGAAGCCGTCATCGCCACCCTGGCGTCGTAGCCATCCCCACCCATAAGTTGCGGTGAAATAGGGACTGAATAGGCCTTCTAGCAGCCTAAACAGTCTCTATTTCACCGCAACTTATTGAGGGAAAGGGGTTGAAGTTCAATCGCGGCTACCAGTCCTCGTCTGCGCCGTAGTCATCGTCCGCGTCATCGTCGACGGCAAAGTCTCGGAGGTCGAGGCCTTCGCGTTCGGCTCGGGCTAGGAGCTCTTGGGGCGACTCGTCCTCGATATCCACTACGTCGAGCATGGCGGCCGGAAAGCCCACGCCCGCCGCAGACCCCGCGCGGTCGAGCAGGCTCTCGCGCAGCTGATCTACGTCAACTTCGATCTTCATGGTCAAACCTCCCCATTCAGCCCCCGCTTACCATTCACGGCCCAGATAAACATGGAAGTGCAGCGTCTGAAGAATACGCTCTTCGCCGCTATCCGCGTTTTTCAGGCAAAGTGCATACTCCGCGCGTTCATCAAGTTCAACGGTTGGACGCACCGTCAGCATTACCTTAAAGCGGCGCGCCCTCGCATCGACTTCAGTCAAATCGGCTACGATTCTTGCAATGTCGGTTACGGGGTTTCCGCTACGATCGGCAACAAACACTTCATAGTTCGCAGGAAGGATCTTGCCGGCCACCGCCTCATCTTGCAGGAACTCCAGGAAGAAGGACGCATTCGAGATGGATTCAAGTTGCGTAACGAGGGACAAGCCAACGGGGCTCGATGCGACAAAGCCACGCGTTCCGGCGCGCTTATTGCTAAAGGTCAAAACCGGCACACACATCTCCTGCAATGAGATACCGCCATGGACAAAGTTCTCGCCTCCGCCGGGACGTCGCAAACGCACGCATTCACGTGGCGAAAAGCCCACAAGGCCACCAGCAGAAGCGGGTAGAGCAACCTTAAGCAGCGTATCGGACTCAGAATCGCTCGAGACAACAGCCCAGCGGCGTACAGCCTCAATGACGTCGCCCGCCACGTCTGCAACACTCGTATGATCATATTCGGCAAGCGGCTCTGCGGTGTACAGAAACCCATGATCTGCTGTAATGACGATTCGAGACGACATAAACTCACGCACGATGAGCTTGACCAGCACCGATAACTCTTCAATTGTTTCATCGCAGGCATGAAACGCCCTGCGCTCGGTTGCGGCCTTGTCACCAATGGCATCAATGAGATCGTGATAGACGTAGACGACATTCGCGTCTCCTACGGCTTTCTTGCGTTCGGCACGGTCCATCTCGCCGACAAAACGGTCATAGCGAACCGCAACAGCGCCCTCATAATGCTTGCCAATCACCTTTTGGCGAGATTCGATGGTATCGACGCGTCCCCCGTCAACAAGCACGCCAAAGCCCGATTCTCCCTCTCCGCATGCCTCGTAACGCATCGTTCCATGAGGCAACAGGGCAGCCATACCGCATCTGGTTATCGAAGGAAACACGCCTTGCACGGCGCCAAGCTCGCACTGACCCTTTGTCTCGCGCTCAAGACGCTCGGCGAGTTCTGCAGCAACCTCATAGCGCAAAGCATCAGATACGATGACCCAAATACGCTTTCCGCGGCGATTCGCGGGCTCAACGTAGCTCAGATCAAAATCAACCTGACGCGGAATACCTTTCACATATCCCTGCAAGCCCAATGCGTCGCCCGACGCGCTTGCCCAACGGCGAGAGAGCTCCTTAAGAAACCAGCCTTTATATAAAGCTTCCATCGACTCAAAGCAGGCGCGGAAGTCTTCATCGAGCTCGTACTCCCCCGCTCTAAAGGCACCGGCGAACTCTGTCACCAGCTCACGGTACCAAGCGTCCATGCGATAGAAATCGCTGGCATAAGAACCCCAAAGGGCCAAAGCCCCCATGCCCGCAAAACCTTCTACATGATCGCGATAAAAACGCTGCATATGAGCCGCAGCCGAAACGCCGCGATAATAGCAGGCAAGTTCCTCATACCAGAGCGATCCGCGACGAGAGGCGACGACCGACAAAACCTCATCAGCAGCATCCACAGACAGACGCACCCGCTCAAACAGCATGCGCAGAATGGTGGCATCGATGCAGGGAAAGACGTCGGCTCCTGCAATACAGTCAAGACCAACGTCAGCGAGTATCTTTCCGAGCTCGAGCTCACGCTCAACCACCGTTGTCATACTCAACAGCAATAGACGATTACCGCCACGAACCCAATAATCAACGCAAGCGCGGCAGAACGCGGCATGAACAGCCTGGGAAGAGAAACGTCCCGACAGCGCATCCAGACATCCACCCGTCACCGACCGTGAGCAGGCGGTAAGCAACACGTGGACCAGCAACTCGGGAACACGAGATAGCTCGAGCGCGTTCCCCTCAAAACCACACCAATGACGAATGAGATCGCAGAAATAGCCATTCATCTCATATTCAGCAAGTAGGACAACCACCTGATCAGCATTGCCCTCATGCAGGAGCGCCAAATAGCCTGATACGATTGCCGCGGGATCGAGCTCGCTGGCACCCAAGCAGGCAGCCAAAATGCCGAGCTCAAGCTCATCGACGGTCGCAACAGCGACTTCCCTCGATGAATGTAGCAACTTATTGAGCTTTATAACGTTGCGGCGCTTGGCAAAAAAGGCTTTATGGGACTCAAGCGCCGCGCGCATCTCATACGAATCAACTGCGCCGATCTCGCGTAGCTGCACAGAAACATAGTCGGCGGCAAACGGGACGCAACGCGCTTCAACATCCGCCAGCCAATCGCCAGACGGCTCCCCCGCGGAGCGACGATATATGAGCACCTTACGTCCGCCCAAGTCACCATTGAGCTTACGCTTGATAGCAAACCGACCACCCTCGCGATCAACGAGAACGCTGACGCCCGGCAGCTCCAAATCTGCAAGCACATCCTCAAATTCGCCGGACGGATCATGCCACACAACAATGGCACCTCCGCAATCGGCGTCCTGACCTGCAAACAAATGCAGCAGCTCGGATGTAATATCTGCAAGCTTCATGGCAAACTCTCAAAACTAGTCATCAAACAAACCGGCGAAAATAGCATCCAAATCCTCTTGAGAGGTAGGCTGCGTCTCGAGTATTTCGGAATCAATACACCTGAGCATGGTGTTCTCTTTTTCGCGCAGACGAGTATATATTTCCTCGTCAAGCGACCACGGATCGGGCCTTCCAAGGTCATAATCTTCCGAAAGGTAGTAGTACCTTGTCTGCTGATCTTGCGGCAGGCCCAAACGGTGGATTCGATCGCGGGACTGCAGCAAATGGACCAGATTAAAGCTGTACTCGTAGTACACGGCATCGTGACAAATCGAATGCAGCGAGACGGACTCGGCAAGCGTATGAGGATTGGTAATGAGTACGGGAAACTTGCCAGCCCTAAAGTCATCCAGGTCTGCCGAACGACAGACAAGGTCATCCTGACCGTTAATCGTACGCGCCTCAATCCCCATATCAGCCAGACCGCGCTGAAGATCGGACATGCTCTTGATGAAAATGCACCAGACGATAACCGAGCGCCCCTGTGCCACCAAGTCGCCAATCAGAGAGCAGCAACGAGCGCGTTTGCTCGATGCCCCGGCAGAGCGAATCATGCCCACGATCTTATCGGAGTAGTCGACGGCATCGACCTCGCCGGTCTCCTCGTCTTCTTCGATAATCCAACGATAGTCTTCGGGATTAAGCGTTTCGAGCAGGTCGATCGGATCGTTTTCCATCTGCAGCACACGCAGCATCAAGGTCAGCTTGTTGCGACGGTAACGGTTTTTAATAACGCCGAGCAGTAGATTCGTACGCTCGCCAGACGACACCTTGATAAGCTCGTCGGGCTCAACCCTCGGGACGCCTAGGTCATCCTTGGTCGTACGGCAATAAAACGGCTGCAACTTGTTGTTCACGAGCTCAATGTCCGAGTCCTCGGCATTTTTGAGCTCGCTTTTCTCAAAGCCAAAGAAGTTGTCATACTCCCGCGGATACAGAATGTGCAACATATTGTAAGGCTCTGTTAGACCAGGATTGACATACATGTGTCCCCACGGTGCCATATCGTTAG
>URHQ01000061.1 GCA_900547655.1 uncultured Collinsella sp. | reverse complement strand
TGGCAGAGAGGCGCCAGTACAGGTCGTCGGCGACCGTGGCGTCGGCGGCCTTCTGCCAGGCGGCGGTGCCGTCCTCCAGCACGTGCTTGGCGACCTTGGGGGTCGCCGCCTTGGGCTTGACGGTGACGGCGCTGCCGCCGACCAGGGCCATGATCGGCGCGGTGCCGGCTTCGTTCTGGGAAATGGCGTCGTCGTCGGCGACGATGAGCCAGTAGCCACAGGGCAGCTCGGCCGCCGTGCCCGCGTTAAGGGCCACGGACTCGGCGTCAGAGCTCTGGAGGGAACGAGCGAGCTGTGCGCTCAGCGCGCTCGTAAGGTGGGAATCGGCGTTGAGCCACTCGGAAGCTTCCTGCGCGGTGGTCTGGGATTTGGGCATGCCAGCGCTGTGCAGCACGGGCAGCGCGGCGTCGCGCACGGCGTCGCTTGCCCAGGCGAGATCGGTGGCGGTCTTGGCGTCGCTGTCGCCGTCGACGACGTTGGCGCTAAAGATCTGGTAGGCGTCGTAGCTGCGCGCCACGGTGCCGCTCACCGTGATGGAACCGGTCGAGGTCGGCGCGGCCTGCGCGGAAGCGGGGAACACAACCGCGCAGGTGCCGATCAGGAGGGTAAGCAGCGCAAACAAGATCGGGAAGGAGCAAACTTTCTTATTCACGACGCTTACCTCCCTTCGCATTCGCCTTGCGACGAATGTGCATCCAGGCCGCAGCAGCGCAAAGCACCGCTGTGCCGGCAAGGTACGTCAGAGTGACGCCCGACATACCAGAAAGGGGCAAAGAGGTGGAGTAGGTGTTGGTGAAGGTGGGGATAGTGTCGGGAAACTTGTGGTCCTTGGTATCGGTGCTTTTCCACGTACCGTCGGAGTCAACGGTTCCCTTCCTGTAGGTCACCGCACAGTCGATATGTCCTTCGGTGTCATCCGTTGCCGTAACCGTGAACTTATAGACCGACTTGTCGAACTTGTAGTGCGAGAATATCGAGCTATCGTTCTTCTCGCGCATATAGTACGTGAAGGTCTTGGAGGCGCCACGACCCGTAGAGCCACCAGCAGTGTAGGAATCCTTCGTGATATCAGAGAGCGTGTACGCAATCCCCTTATCAAAGATGAACGGAAGCGTCTGCTTCTTTTTATCGCCAGAGGTCACGGCAGTTCCGACGATGTCTTCTTTTCTAAATCTGCTGTCTTTCGCAAGTTGAAGCGTAAACTCCTTCATCTCGCCACCCACAACGACCTTAGTCGCCTTAGGAGTCCAGGAGCCACTGGGTGTGTACGGAGTGTACTTATTGGTGAAGGTCTTTCCCCCGTCGGGGCCGACAATCGAATAATAGCCTTGCTCGTTCTTTTCCAGCGGGTTAGTTGAATCTCCCAGACTCACGCTTGTGATCGTGTAGTTGTGAACGCAAAGAGGAACCTCCAAGTTTGGATTTTCCCTGCTAGGCACACTCATGAGTTGCGTTGTGTTGTCCTGAACCTTCACCACAATCTTGTACACGGCTGGGTCGTACGTGATGTCGGGATCGTACGTAATGCCGGGATCATTGCCAGCATTTTCGACCAAGTAGTATGTAATCTCATAAGCCTTAACAGCCTTATCAATGTACTGTTCGCCAAGGTCAAAGGTGATGTTACCGCTCTCATCATTCTTGGCGGTTCCGACCAAGGTGCAGCCGCCACTGTTGAATGTCTTGTCATTCCAAGAGGGCTCCGTCGCGTCATCATCCTTACGGTAGACCGAGAAAGAGAACTTGTCTTTGACCAACTTCATGTCTTGATTGGCCTGCTGATTTTTCAGCGCCTTGGTCGCCTTCAGCTTAAGGCTCGGGTAGACGTACGTATCCGCAGGCTGACCCAAGTACAGATCGCCATTCGACATGATTCCGCCGCCATGGTCCCAGGAATAGTTGCCCGTGATGAAAGTTCCGGCAGCTTCCTGCGCTTTACTCGCTTCATCACTTCCAGCTGTGACACCCGAAGACAGACCGACGCTCCGATAAATCTTCACGCCGCCATTGGCAGGGATATTGATAGCCTCATAGAGTTCATTGTTATCACTGGGTTCTTTGTTATCACTGCGTTCTTTGCTTCCCGAATACTTGGCATCTCCGCCGCCGAGCATCTTGCCGATTACTGCCGCAATCGGATCAGTATGGCCAGCCTTTGCCGCAAGGAAGAAATCGGCATGACCGTTCCTGCGAAACACCTTCGATTTGTATGCATCTCTATCTTCAGTCTTATTATTACCACCACCTGAAAGATGGGGTGAAAAGTCATTGCCGGTATTCGCCTTTGGGTCGTAAGCATGTTTTATATTAGGTTCATTAGGATGGCTAGGATGGTCATCGCCATCATACTCATCTTTGGCAGACAAATTGCCAAAGATTGCCGTGCCGTTAGTGTTCGTTACCAACGTCTTGCCCGTGGGGCAGACTGCTACGCCGCCGCCATAGCCACCAGCGGTATTGCTGCTAATGTACGAGTTGTATACAAATAATCTACCAGCGGTCTTTTCCATATTCGCATTCGAGTTTCCCTGGACGAAGATACCGCCACCGCCCCAGTCAAAGCGAGACATGCAGTGGTTATTAGTGATGTAGACTTTGCTGCCTGGAGTGTCGTTGTTGCCTGGAGTGCCCCAAATCATCGCGTCAACCTTCTGGCCCACTCGGATACCGGCACCTTCAGATCGGTAGCTCACGTTAGAGGCAATAATTCCTCCCGTAATGTCGAGCCATGCCATACCTGGTTGATCAAGATTGGTAACGTAAACGCCGCCGCCAGCTTCTGCAGAATAATTGCCAGTAATCTGGCCACCGTAAATGGTAACATGGGCGCCGTTATTGGCAGCAAGCCCAGCGCCGCCATGGTCACCGTTGCCATCGTGGCTGCAAAATTTAGCCATTCTATTATTCGTGATATAGCCACCAGAAACGGTCACGATGCCGCCCTCGGCCATAATGCCGCCACCGAATCCCATGTCGAGCGTGCTATTACCGGAGATTACGCCACCGAGCATGTTGATTTTGGTCATGGTTTTGTTAGGGTCGTTAGCGGGCACACCGACACCGCTAGCGTACACACCGCCGCCAACGCCAGCGCAGTTACCTGCGATCACGCCATTGATGAGGTTGAGGGCGGCACCATTGCCGTCCTTGACGCCAAGTTCGATGCCTGCGCCACGGCTATTAGAGGTTGCACCGCAAACGTAGCCACCGCTCATATTGACGGTAGAGCCGTTCTCGGCATAGATGAGGTGGCCGACGCCGCAGCCCTCTTTCTGCGTAAGCGTACCGCCCTGAAGGTTAAACTTGCCGCCCGCGTAGACGTTGATGAGCTTCAATGTGGAACCCTTGGGCGCAGTTGAGACAATTGCACCCTCGATGTTGGCCTCATGTGTTTCAAGCGTTTCCGTCGTGCCCGTACCCGTACCGTTAACGGACGACGTGGTTACGTAATAGATGAGCTTGTTCGGGATGCCGTTGTCATAGCCGACCTTGGCATTATTGCCATAATAATCGGGAGTGAACTTCTGGCCTTGATCATCCAGTACCCTGCTTGATAAGGGCCTATCACCAGTCTGATTAGGATTATCCGTCTGATTAGGATTATCCGTAATTGTAAACTCGGCACCATTGCACACGCTGAAAAGCGGCTTGTTTGAATTGTTGCCTGTGTGCTTGATTTTATGACCTTTTAGGTCCAGCGTAATCTTACTGTTACTATTTCCAAGCGTGATTTCATCAGCATAGTCAATATTAGCTGTAAGCGTAAAGCTGGCAGCTTGATTTTTCCCAACGGCCAGAAGCTTTAGCTGCAAGTCCTCGGCATTAGTAATGTCTGTGGTTGCCTCTTTGCTCTCCGCAGCCTCCTCGGCTGATGAGACAGCGCTAGCACCCATCGCTTCATCATCTTCTGCCTGCGACTCATCCTTGGGCTGCTCCTCAGGCTGGCTATCGTCGCCAGCTTCGTCGCCCTCGGCATCGTCGCTATTCAGCTTTTCGGCATCCCCGCTAGCGGTGTTGTCTACATCAGCAGACTCACTTGAGGAACCCCCCCCCATCACAGTTTCCTCGGCAGAAACCGTCTGGACATCGTTGGCAATGGCCTGCGAGATCGGAGGCATGACGAGCGACAGTACCAGGCTCAACACGGAGGCTCCGCACAAAACGCCTGCCAGTACACGGCGCGTCGCTTTTTTACTCTGCTTAGTTTTTTCTGAATTCGCTTTCATCGATGTCTCCTCCCCAAGAGACCGCGATCTTGCTCTTTCACTATCAAACGTATCTGCGCAATCTGTAATTGCGCACGCTTAGTAATCCATATTGTAGCGATTGTTTGAACATCTGAGCAAGAAAACCGATAGTTTTGTAGCGAATTCTCAATTCTCTTGACATTTGCTCAGATTTACCTTTGTTTATTCGCTATCTATTTTTTGTTTATGCTGGTAATTTAGTTGCCCATTATTTTTTTAATGGCATTAGATTTATTTGCACAACATTTTGCTCAAGAGCAAACATCCTGCTCACGGTCGAAAATCGACCGTGAGCGGTAGGTCATTAACCGGAAGGAATATCCTACCAAACTGATGAGAATATCTTTAACCCATCGGTGGTTAGAAGCATGATGTTCAGACAACGTTATTTGAATTTTCGCGCAGATTTTAGGCATCAATTCACCCAAATCGCCTGAGGCCACCACAAAGGTGCCTGCTCCCTTTGTGGCGGTTCTCCCCCTGCGCTACAGCAGATGCTCCTCGATAAAAATCGCGATGCCGTCTTTGTCGTTGCTGGCGGTTACAAAATCGGCGGCGGAGCGGGTGGCATCGCTGCCATTTGCCATGGCCACACCCACGCCGGCGTCGGCCACCATGCAGGTGTCGTTATCGGCATCGCCAAACACGCAGATGTTCTGGAGCTCCATGTCGTTGAGCTCCGCCACGCGCACAAGGCCGCGCGTCTTGGACACGCGCGGATCCATGAACTCGTAGAGCCGCTGCGTGGTTTGCAGAGCCGCCGCCTTAACGGTGTCATCGGCGAGCGTCGACGCCCGCTCAATGACCTGCGGCATTACCTCGGGCGCCATGGTAAACATCACCTTGGTCTGCGGCTCGCGCAAAAACTCGGCAAAGTCGACCACCTTGTAGGGCACGCCGTCGACACGCGACAGGTGTTCGACGCACGCATTGCTCTCGGGCACATAGAGTACGCCGTCCCGAGGGCAAACGGGCGTTGCCGGCAGGTCTGCCATGTGCTCGCAGATGCGCGCGATGGTCTCGCCCGGTAGCGGATAGCTCAGCTCGTTGATGTCGTGCGCACGGTCGATGACCTCGGCGCCACCGCAGCCCACGAGCACGTCCACCAGGCCTTCGATGCCCCAGAGCTCGTACATGGCCTCGGTCGCGTGGGCGTCGCGCCCGGTGCACAGGCCAAAGAGCACGCCGCGCTCGCGCAGGGCGCGGATCGCCGCCACGGTGCGCGGGGACACCGTGTGCTGGCTCGTGAGCAGCGTGCCGTCGATATCGCAGAACACGGCTTTGATGTGGCTGAAGGTGATGTCCATGGGGGCCTTTCTGGGTTGTGCGGCGATATGGGGTGTATTCGTGAACGGCGTACATGGTATACCAAAGCACGGGCCGTTGGGACCCAATCGCCACAAAGGCGTCTGCCCTCCTTTGTGGTGGCCGAACCCGAAGGGCGGCCTGGCCGGAACGCAAACCATCACAACATTCGACGTTTTTCGGCAAAATCGCAATTTTCATCGAATGTTGTGATGGTTTTTACTGCCTTGCGGCACGATCCAAATGCCGGCGTCCAAACAGCAGCAACGCCGCAGGGACCGCCGTCACGACCATGCCCGCCCCTACGAGCGTCTGCTGCACGCCAAACGTCGCCGCCAGCCAGGGAGCAATCGCCAGCGGGGCTACGCCGGCGAACATGTTGCCAAAGCCCATGACCGAGTTCACGCGACCGAGCTGCTCGAGCGGAGCCGTCGTTTGCACGATAGTGTTGTGGAGCGGGTTGACGACACCCCAGGCCACGCCCAGGGCAATCTGGCCGACGAGGGCCACGCCCACGTACGACGTTCCCACGTAGAGCAGGCTTCCCAGACCCACGGACATAAGCGCCACGAGCAGCGTTTTAAGGTTGACCAGGTGCGGCGGCAAACGGAGCGCAACGACGGCGCCCAGCACCGCGCCCACGCCCGAGGCCGACGAGAGCCAGCCCATCCACTCAACGCCAACGCGTAGGACATCGCGATAGAAAAACGACTCGAGCGGATCGAAGGCTCCGTAGCCAAAGTTCGAAAGGAAAATAATGCAGAAAAGTAGCGCGAGAACGCTGTTGGTGAAGACTGTCTTGATGCTGGCTGCGAAGGTGGCGCGGGCGGACGTGCTGGGGTTGGAGCTTTGTCCCGCACGCTCCCCTTCCTCTGCCGAATCGGCATCCGCATCCCCGGCGACATGGCTGGTCTGCGGCCTAAAGCCCCAGCCGGCGACGAGCGCCAGTACGGTAAAGAGCATCATGAGCACAAACACCGCGCGCGACGACGCAGCCGCCGCGACAAAGCCACCCAACGTGGGTCCGACGATAATACTCACGTTTGAGAACATGGCGATGGCTGAGTTGATGTCTTTGAGCTCGACGAGATCATCGGTGAGGTAGGCCGGATAGGATGTGGCAATGGGCTGGGCGAATCCCATCACGAAGCCCAGGAGCACCGCGCCGAGCAGGACGATGCCGGTCGCGCTGCCAAAGGCGATGATCGCCTCGCCAGTTGCCAGCGTGCCGACGATGCTCAGCAAGAAATGACGGCGCGGGCCCCAAGCGTCGAGCGCCGCGCCGCCCGCAAAGGACCCAAGAATCACGAAGACGTTCATAAAGAGGACTGCCAGCGATGTCGCGACGACCGAAGCGTCGTCCGCATAGGTGAGCGTTCCGATGACGCCGATAAAGTAGCTGGTCTGAAAACCGGTGTAGATGAGAAAGCGCATCGCCACCAGGCGCTTGGCCTGCACGGACAGCGATGATCGAGGCTTTGAGAAAAGGGAGGCGAGCATGGAGACTCCTTGTTTCATACGAACACGGACGGCGGGCATTCGCCACCGTCTGTCAAATCAATCAATCCGCATGAAACATTAAGGACGCATCGAGCCCCTTCTCTCCGTTTTTCGCCCGTCATGAACTACTTGGTAGATTGTAAGGCATGTCCCACACATCTGCAAAGCAAAAACCGCCACAAAGGTGCCTGGCCCCTTTGTGGCGGAAATGACGTTTGCCCAGATAAAACCTGCCGAAATAAACCTGTCCCTTTTTGGCCGGTTTTAGGCCAGATGGTCCTGAATCAGATCGCAGATGGCTCGGGCGTCGTTGATGTTGATAGCTCGGGTCGCAAAGCCGGCGTCGAAGGCCTGACGCGCCAGGGCTTCGTTGCAGGCAAGGGCCAGCGTGTGACCGTCGACCAGGTCGAGCGAGCTCTTGCCGCGCAGACGGTCGACACCGGAGCGCGCGACCACGATGTTGTCGAAGCCCTCGGTCTTGTAGCCCTCGATGATCACCACGTCGACATCGTTGTAGCGCGACAGCAGCTCGCGCGCGGGCATCTCGTCCTCCTCGCGCGTGTCGGCGTACTCCGCCCAGCGCGTGGCGCAGATGAGGCCCACGTGCTTGGATCCGGCTTGGTGATGGCGCCAGGTGTCCTTAGCGGGCACATCGATATCAAAGCCGTGATGCCCATGATGCTTGAGCGAACCCACGCGCAGGCCTCGGCGGGTGAGCTCGGCGATAACCTTCTCGACAAGCGTGGTCTTGCCCGAGTTTTGGTAGCCGATAAACGCGATTGCAGGGACGGCTGGTGTCGGAGCTGCGGGCGCGACGGCGACGGGTGCGCCCGCGGGCGCATTGCCCGCGGCCCCCACGGCCTCAACAGCAGCAACCTGACGCTCGGCACGATTCCACACGCCCGAGCGGCCGCCCTCCTTGTGCAACAGGCGCACGTCGACAATCTCCATGCCGCGATCGACGGCTTTGCACATGTCGTAGATCGTTAGGCACGCGGCACTCGCGCCGGTCAGGGCCTCCATCTCGATACCCGTCTTGCCCGTCACGCCGGCCGTAACCAGCACGTGAAAGCCAACCTGCCCGTCCGTGCGCGGCGGCGCCCAGCCCTCGGGCACGTCCTCGGCCGGCGTCCCCGCCGCAGCGATAGGCGCAATGTCGCACTTGCTCTTGGTAATGAGCAATGGATGGCACATGGGGATGATGTCGCTCGTGCGTTTGATGGCCATGATGCCCGCCACGCGCGCGCAGGCGAGCACGTCGCCCTTTTTGGCGCGGTCCTGCAGCACCATGGCCTGCGTCTCGGGATGCATGAGGATGGTGCCCTCGGCGATGGCAATGCGATGGGTCTCGGCCTTGTCGGACACGTCGACCATGCGTACCTCGCCCTTGGCGTCCACGTGCGTCAGCTCGTCGCGACGGGCATCACGGGCGGACTCGGCGACAGCGCTGGCAGTCGGCTGCGCGGACGCGTCTGCGTTACCAGCATTCGCCGCAGCCGTGACTTTGTGGGCAGACATCGCGGCCCTGCGAGCGGCCTTGGTGGCATCGGCGTACCTGCTCTTGGCCATATGATCATCCTCCGATTTGGGACATAAATCGTTGCGTGCCCTCAATTATCGCGTGTTCCTGCGGTTTGTGGGCCACGGCATCGCGCCAAATCGAAAGTACCTGCATATCATCACCACGGCGCAACGCCTCACGCACCGAATACTCGGCATCGCTGAACAGGCACGGACGCACGTTGCCATCGGCCGTCAGGCGCAGACGGTTGCAGCTCGCGCAAAAATGATTAGACATAGCGCTGATAAAGCCGACCGTTCCCGCCGCGCCCGGAAAGTGCCAATAGCGCGCAGGGCCCGCGCCGGCAGGAGCGTCGTTGATGTCGAGCGGCTCGAGCTCGCCCAGTCCCGCCGCGGCGGCCCCGGCATTGATGCGTGCCCGCAGCTCGTCGCTCGGCACGGTATCGCTCGCGTCCCACAGCTCGGGATTGAGCGCGGGCGCATGCGGGTCCACAGCGCAATGCGAGCTCGTGCGCTCGTCGCCAATGGGCATGTATTCGATAAAGCGCAGATGAATGGGGCGGTCGACGGTCAGTCGTGCGAGGGCCGCCACGTCCTGGTTGAGCCGGCGCACAACAACGCAGTTGACCTTAACGGGCTCAAAGCCCCAAGCCAGTGCCGCGTCGATGCCCGCCATGGTCTGCTCGAGTCGGCCCAGGCGCGTGATCTTTCCAAACAGCTCGGGGTCGAGTGTGTCGAGCGAAATGTTGACGCGGTTAAGCCCGGCATCTTTAAGCTGCGGCGCCAGCTTGGGCAGCAGGGCGCCGTTGGTGGTAAGCGAGATGTCCTCGATCTGCGGAATCGCGCGGATGTCGCGAATGAGCGGGATGATACGGCGGCTGACCAGCGGCTCGCCGCCCGTCAGGCGTACGCGGCGAATGCCCTCCCCCGCCACCAGGCGCACAAAGCGGGCGATTTCCTCGGCGCTGAGCAGCTCGTCGTGCGCGCGGGGCGCCACGCCATCGGCCGGCATGCAATAAATGCAGCGGAAATTGCACTTGTCGGTAACGGCAATGCGCAGGTAGTTGATATCGCGGCCAAAGCCGTCATGTTGCACGTGCCCGTCCACGCAGCCCTCCCCTCACGCGGCGTTTTATTCTTCGGAAAACATAATACCCCACGAGAGAATCATGCCGACACCCGTACGACAGGACGGGTCACTTCGAGCAAAACGGACTTCCAAGCCCATCTTCAGCACAGACCATCACAACATTCGATGCTTTTCCCGTTTTTGGCAAAAAACGTCGAATGTTGTGATGGTTTGCCTGCCCACGGCACCCCGTAGAAGGGCCGGACACCCCTAAAGACCGCCGTCCCAGTGTCGAATCACGAATTCTCGCAGGTCGTTCTGACGTTTCTGAAACACCTCGCTTCGGTCGCACTTGAGACCCATAGCGAGCGCGATGGCATTCATCGCCCGGTGCAATTGCAGCTGATGGGCAAACTGAGTCCCGGTGAGGACGATCATCCTAAAGCCCAGTGCGCTCAGCACGGTCATACGCTCCGCATCCGACGCGCTGCACTGTTTATCAAGATGGTTAGAGCCGTTGTACTCAATCCCCGTACCGCTCGCGGGCGCATATACGTCGATCTCGAAATACCCGGCCTTAGCGAGATATTTGAACTCGCTGGGAACATTGACCCGATGGTTGAGCTCGATCTTGGCGTATCCCAGCCCGCCCTGGGAACGTTTTGCTACGACCATGATTGCGGTGGCCGTCTCCATGGGCGATCGCGCGCCATCGTGCACGCGCTTGAGCACGGCGGCCGCGCGTATAGCCCCCTGACGAGATCGGTTCTCATTGCAATAAGCAATCAAGTCGGCAACGGTATACCTCTGCCCCATCTCGATATAATCGCCTGTCGACAGATGATTCAAATGGTATCGTGCGCAGATTTCGTAGCCATATTCCAGCTGCTCGGGCTCACTCATCCACGAACCCGCCTGGACAAAGCACATGGCCTCATCAACCACTAGAAGGTCCTCTGCCACCTCGATAAGATGGCCCGGAGGTACCGGCGACCCAAACACGTGGCACCTAAATCCAGCCGGCGTCGAGCGCTCAAAATCGAAGTTGACGAGCGTGTCGATATGATCGAGCTCTTCTCGCGGAATACCGAGCGAAGCCAGATAGTCGGTAACGATCCCAGCTGCCGTTGAAGCCCTCAGCCCCTTGGCATCGAGTCCCAATTTGGGCAGGCCCGCGGTCGGTTCCGCCTCGTTAGCAAGCGAGTCCTCATCGTATAGGCTGCTTGCTCGCGAGAGCGGCTCGGACGGGCGCGCCACGTTGTGGTACAGCCAGGCAGTCTTATGGGACAGGACGATCGGCAGGTCCATGAGCCCTCCAATGGAGTCGGATAACCAACCTTATTCCCCTGCTCACGGGTTCGCACACCTTCGTGCGTAAGAAAGCGATTCCACCCGGTCGAGTGGCAGAAAAACCATCACAACATTCGATGCTTTTCCCGATTTTGGCGAAAAACGTCGAATGTTGTGATGGTTTGAAGCGAGGTGAGGGGCACGGAGGGGCCAAAGCATCGTGCTTGGAGCGTGACTATTTTCGCCCCACTGCCGACACAAATCTTGACTCTACAATCGTTGTAGGGTTTTCACTACACTGGTAGCTAAACGAACCAAGCCAGAAAGCCCCGCCCATGGAACACGACCTCACACGCGGCAATGTCCTTAAGACCATCGCGGTCTTTGCCCTGCCCTATATGCTCTCGTACTTTTTGCAGATGCTCTACGGCATGGCCGACCTGTACATGATGGGGCAGTTTAGCGGCGCCGCCGGCATCACCGCCGTGGGCAATGGCGCGCAGACGCTCTATATCATTACCGTGACGCTCGTGGGCCTGGCCATGGGAACGACGGTCATCGTCGGCCACGCCGTAGGCTCGCGCCGGTTTGACCGCGCCGAGACCGCCATCGGCAACACCATCACGCTCTTTATGGGTGTCTCGGTGGTGCTAGCCGCTGTCCTGCTCGCACTGTGCCCGCAGGTTGTGGCGCTCATTGGCACGCCGCCCGAGGCGGTCGAAGGCACCGCCGCCTACCTGCGCATCTGCTTTATGGGCATTCCCTTTATCGCCGCATACAACATCCTCTCGGCCATCTTTCGCGGGCTGGGCGATTCGCGCTCGCCCATGTACGTGATTGGCGTGGCATGCATCATCAACATCGCGCTCGACTTTCTGTTTATCGGCCACATGGGACTCGGCCCCGTGGGCGCGGCGCTCGGCACGGTAACCGCGCAGACGGCCAGCGTTGCCCTCGCGCTCGTGTGGCTCAAGAGCCGCCGCACGAACATCCACGTTAAGCGCAGCGACCTGCGCCCCCAGCCCGAGGTGCTCGGCAGCATCCTTAAGATCGGCGTGCCCGTGGCCGTGCAGGACGGCTGCATCCAGGTGGCGTTTATGTTTATCACCGTCATCGCCAACCATCGCGGCCTGGTCGATGCCGCTGCCGTGGGCCTGGTCGAGAACTGTCTCTT
>URHQ01000060.1 GCA_900547655.1 uncultured Collinsella sp. | reverse complement strand
AGACGGCATACGAGATAGGCTCCGGTCTCGTGGGCTCGGGTTTTGCCGGGGCCGCGGGCGCTGCCGGTGCGGGCGCGGGCCGCAACCGCGCGCGCAAGGGCGGCGACCTGTCGCTGACTGTCGACGTAACGGCCGAGGACGCGTTCCGCGGCGTGACGCACAAGGTCACCTACCGCATTCCCTCGACAGGCGAGCAGCAGACCATTACGGTCTCGGTGCCTGCGGGCGCGGTCGACGGAGGTAAGCTGCGTTACAAGCGTCGCGGCGAGTATGGCGTTGCCGGCGGCGAGCGCGGCGACCTGGTCGTGACCACGCATGTGGAGGAGCATCCGCTGTTTAAGCGCAAAGGTGCCGATGTGACCATGGAGGTGCCGATCTCGGTCTACGAGGCGGCGCTCGGCTGTACGGTAGATGTGCCCACGCCCGGCGGCGCGACGGTTCGTCTGAAGGTGCCCGCTGGCACCCAGACGGGCAAGAAGTTCCGCTTTAAGGAGATGGGTGCGCCCGACGTTAAGCATCGCGGCCGCACAGGTGCGCTGCTCGTCGAGATCAAGGTGCAGGTTCCCGCGAACCTGTCCGACGATGAGCGCGATGCCATGACCAAGCTGCGCGAGGCCGACACGCGCGATTATCGCGAGAAGGTCAACCGTTACAAGGCGACGTTCTAGGGCGGTCGTGGCGCACGCCCGCGCCCGCGGGCTTATGATGGACGATAACGAGACGGAAAGGGGTCAGGTAGCATGGCCGAGGACAATAGGAACAAACCGCTGTATATGATCAGCGTGGCGGCCGAGTTGACCGGCATGCACCCGCAGACTCTGCGCGTCTACGAATCCAAGGGCCTGGTGAATCCTCAGCGCTCGGGTGGCAACACGCGTCTGTATTCGCGTGCCGATATCGAGCGCCTGGAACTCATCAACCAACTGACCGACGAGGGTATCAACCTCGCCGGCGTGGTGCGCATCCTCGATATGAAGGAGCGTGCCGAGGAGCGCGAGCGCGAGAACGAAAAGCTCCGCGCCCGCGTGCGCCAGCTCGAGGACGAGCTGCACGAGTACAAGATGCAGAAGAAGATCACCGCCCTGGCCCCGCGCGACGGCTCGGTTAACCCCGAACAGGTCATGCGCAAACTTTTGGGCGCAGGCGGGGATCTGTAGGTTACGCCGTTCTGCCGAACGGCGTAACGGCTCGACGCTGCGCGACGTCCAGAGCGACAATTTGTCATTCAAAAGGCAAGGCATGACCAGAAGGTCTATGCCTTGCCTTTTTCATGCCAGCTTGTTCGCTCTGGACGTCGCTCGCTGTCCGTTCTCTGCCTGCGGCGTTGACTTGCTCCGGATGGGTAGTCATTGGGGACGTTCTTAAATGACTAGTCGAAAGGGACACTCTTGCACCAAATCTGCCGACCCACGCCGGGCTCGTCCTTTACTTTACTGAAATAAAGTGAACGTGTAGATTCGTAACCCACTCGCAACCGTTCTATGGCACGATATTGAACGAATGTATGCTATGCGCCCGAGCCTTTCGGGCAGAGTGGGAGACAGTATGGTTAAGCTGTACGAGGACGGCATCTACCTGCGCGGCGGCAGCGAGGTTGTGCCTGCGGCCGAGGCTGCCGAGCGCGGTATTACGCAGACGCCTGAGGACGCCAAGCGTGGCACCATCGCGTATTCGATCCTCCAAGCACACAATACGTCCGGCAACCCCGAGGCGCTCAAGATTCGCTTCGATGCCATGGCGAGCCACGACATCACCTTTGTCGGCATCATCCAGACGGCGCGCGCCTCGGGCATGGAACAGTTCCCGCTGCCCTACGTGCTCACCAACTGCCATAACTCGCTGTGCGCCGTGGGCGGCACCATCAACGAGGACGACCACGTCTTTGGCCTTTCAGCGGCCAAGAAGTACGGCGGCATCTTCGTCCCGCCGCACATCGCCGTCATCCATTCCTTTATGCGTGAGAACTTCGCCGGTTGCGGCAAGATGATCTTGGGCTCCGACTCGCACACCCGCTACGGCGCCTTGGGCACCATGGCCGTGGGTGAGGGCGGCGGCGAGTTGGCCAAGCAGCTGCTGCGTGACACCTACGACGTCGCCTATCCCGGCGTTGTTGCCATCTACCTCACGGGCGCCCCGCGCCCCGGCGTCGGCCCGCACGACGTGGCGCTCGCCATCATCCGCGCCGTCTTTGCCAAGGGCTACGTCAAGAACAAGGTCATGGAGTTTGTGGGCCCCGGCATCGCGAGCATGACGACCGACTACCGTAACGGCGTCGATGTCATGACCACCGAGACCACCTGCCTGTCGAGCATCTGGGCCACCGACGAGGACACGCACACGTTTCTGACCATGCACGGCCGCGGCGACGACTACCGCGAGCTCAAGCCTGCCGATGTTGCCTACTACGACGGCTGCGTCGAGGTCGATCTGTCGAGCATCAAGCCCATGATCGCGCTGCCGTTCCATCCTTCCAACGGCTTCGAGATTGACGAGCTCAACGAGAACCTCGAGGACATCCTTCACGAGGTGGAGCTCGAGGCCGCCAAGATCGGCGAGGGCAAGACGCACTTTAGCCTGCTCGACAAGATCGTCGATGGCAAGCTGCACGTGCAGCAGGGCGTTATCGCCGGCTGCTCGGGCGGCAACTACGACTCAGTGGTCCAGGCTGCCCGCGTGCTCAAGGGCGCCAACACCGGCTGCGGCGAGTTCTCGCTGTCGGTCTATCCCACGAGCCAGCCCGTGGCACTCGAGCTTACACGCCGCGGCTATATCTACGACCTTATGGAGGCCGGCGCGATTGTGCGCACGGCATTCTGCGGCCCGTGCTTCGGCGCCGGCGACACGCCTGCCAACAACGGCCTGTCCATCCGCCACACCACGCGCAACTTCCCCAACCGCGAGGGTTCCAAGCCGGGCAATGGCCAGTTGAGCGCCGTGGCCCTGATGGACGCCCGCTCCATTGCGGCGACGGCTGCCAACGGCGGCGTCCTGACGCCGGCGACCGATTTGCCCGAGGAGACTTGGGACGAGGCCTGCGAGTACACCTTTGACGACGCGCCGTACAAAAAGCGTGTGTACTGGGGCTTTGGCAAGGCGGAGCCTGCCGACGAGCTGGTCGAGGGTCCCAATATCAAGCCGTGGCCCGCGATGGAGCCTCTCGGCGACGATATCCTGCTCAAGGTGTGCTCCAAGATCATGGACCCGGTCACCACGACCGACGAGCTCATTCCTTCGGGCGAGACGAGCTCCTTCCGCTCCAACCCGCTGGGCCTGGCCGAGTTTACTCTCAGCCGCCGCGATCCGGCCTACGTGGGTCGTTCCAAGGAGGTCGACGCGGTGGAAAAGCGTCGCGTGGCCGGCGAGGCCGCGGGTGACCTGGCGGCGCTTGATGCCGAGCTTGCGGGCGTGTTTGAGGCACTGGCCGGCGCGGGTGTCGCTGCCGACGCCAAGGCGACCGAGTACGGCTCCATGCTCTATGCCAAGAAGCCCGGTGACGGTTCTGCCCGCGAGCAGGCCGCGAGCTGCCAGCGCGTGATTGGCGGCCTGGCCAACATCGTCCACGAGTATGCCACCAAGCGCTATCGCTCCAACGTGATGAACTGGGGCATGGTGCCCTTCCAGATGGAGGCCGAGCCTAACTTTGAGGTGGGCGACTACGTCTTTGTGCCGGGTATCCGTGCCGCGCTCGATGGCGACCTGAAGGACATCGCCGCCTACGTGGTGCGCGCCGACGGCACGGTCGAGCGGATTGAGCTTTACATTGCCGATATGACGGCAGAGGAGCGCGCCATCGTCAAGGCCGGCTGCCTGATCAACTACAACAAGTTCAAGGCCGCTGCCGAGTAACGCACTTAATTGTCCGCCCGGGGCTTACCCTTTCCCGCCCGCTCACGCGCTTCGCGAGGGTCGCGTTCGGGAAAGGGTAAGCCCCGGGCTACATTTCTGCGTTCTCGTTGGGTCTTGAGGGACGCTAGTAAATAGACTTGCTTGATGCCGCTTCTGTTAATGGGGCGGCTTCTTTTTGTCGAAAACCACCACAAAGGTGCCTGTCCCCTTTGTGGTGGTCCGCGGTTTGTCTCGTTCTGTAACAGGTAGACCCTTATTTGCCGAGTAGTTGTTACAGATCTAGATAAACGGGCACCGCTGAACAATTCATCTCGATCCGTAACATCTGGACCCAAAAACGGCCGCTAGATGTTATGGATTGAGATGGTGAACGCCGGGGCCGAAGATCACCACAAAGGCTCCTGTCCCCTTTGTGGTGGTGGGGGGCGAGCTCGATGTTGCCGTGCTCGTTGAACGACATTCTAATGAGCGTCCCTACAGGATTTCATCCGGGCTGGCGGGTTTGGTTGTTTTGGGGATGCCGAGTTTGGATGACGCGAAATCGTCAACATTGTCCTTAATTCCGTCTTTGGTGTAGACAGTGACCATATAGGTGCTGTGTCCGAATTCGCCCTTGTCGCGTGTTGCCCAGGCATCCCAGTAGGCGGCCCCGTTTCGCCCTTTGATTTTTCCGACACGGCGGAGTTCTGTTCGCTTTAATTTCCGGTTGCTATAGATGGTTCGACCGGCTTCCGCGGTGAGCCCGCACTGTCCAAGCAGCTTGTCGAGGACTTGGTTCATGTGGCGCTCATCGGTGTTTGGTGCGTAGTCGTAGGCGAGGGTGATGGAGTCGAGTGGCTGGTCGTCGATCAGATAGTTTAGCGCCTGAGGTTCAAGGCAGAAATAGGGGGAGCATCCGTCGACCTTGCCGAGCAACGGTAACTTGGACTGCCAACTTCCGGTGGGAATTGCATATTCGTAGAACACGCCACGGCAGACAAAGGAGAGCGAGGTGGCACGCGAGCCGGCGTCGATCATCCCGCAAAGATCGAAGGGCGAGGCGATACCAAAAGAAAAGGGCGTGATGACGATAAGGAAGAGCATCACGATGGGTATGGCGAGAATGGCGATGACGTTGCGGCCGGTGGAATGAGACGGCTTCATATGCGCTCCTCGAGACAAAGATCTGTTGAGGATAGGCAGAAATGGATATGTTCAGAGAACAATTCAAGTTTAATCTCATGGCGCGAGATGGTCGACCGTTAGCGTCGAAAACCACCACAAAGGTGCCTGTCCCCTTTGTGGTGGTGAGGAGCGCGCGGCTTCTTTTGGTAATAGTGTTAGCTGGCGGTATCATTAGTGCAGGTGGCGAAGGTTTGCATTGTGGGGTGTTTTGCCGTGAGCCGTTCTGCCCGTATTGGATTGATTGTCTTGGCGCTTGCGATCGCTGTGGTTGGCGCGGGCGCTGTCGGTATGGCATTTCTACCTGCTGCGGTGACGGAGCCGTTGGTCAAGCCTGTGGCTCAATCTGTCGAACTTCTGACCGGCGACGACAAGCCCGAGACCATTACCGTTGATTTTGATGAGCAGCCGGCTGTGCTGGGTATTAGCAATTATCCGAGTATTCAGCTTGGGGCCATGCGCTATACCACGGATACAAGCCTGATCGATAGGGCGTCCGAGCTACTCAAGGGCAAAACATTTAAGCGTTGGTACGGATATGCGTCCTATCGGGCAAAAGCGAACGACATGGTTGGCGGATGCCACTCTTCCATCGAGCTGGACACTGCAAACGGCGCAAAGTTATGTGATGTCTCGTACGATCCGGGCTACGAGGGCAATGAGGGTCCGGGCATCTACATCATGGACGGCGATGTCGCCTATGTCATGGAGGGCGACCAGACCGAGCTCAACGATTTTATGGGTCAGTGCATTCAGGATGCCTATGAACAGACCTGCTTGCCCGACCCGCAGACTGCACGCGATAGTGGGTCTGCTCGTACATGGCTGTTCGAGGATGAGATGCCCTGGAACGCCGAATCGGGAAGCACGGGCTCGGCAAGTAAATAGAGGCTGCAACCACCACAAAGGTGCCTGTCCCCTTTGTGGTGGTTTGTATGTCGTGGCAACACTCAGAAAATCTTATATATAGAGACTTAGATTTGTGTATAAGATCGTACAAAGCTGGCAACAATACTTCTCGAACAACGTGAAGCCGCCCCGTAGGGCGGCAGCCCCAAGAGAGGTGATTCCATGAGAATCGATAAGCTAGCAATGACGTCGCGCGAGGCGTTGCAGACCGCCATGGGCACGGCCGCTGACGCGCAGGCCGGCGCGGTGGAGCCGATTCACCTGCTGTCTGCCCTGCTCGGTGCCGGCGAGCGCAATATCTCCGTAATCATCGAGCGCATCGGTGCCGACCCGGCTCAGCTCGCGCGTTCCACACAAGATGCCATCGACCATGCGCCCAAGGTTTCGGGCGAGGGTCAGCAGATGGGCCTGTCCAACGAGCTCGTCCGCGTCATCGAGAAGGCCGAGAAAAAGGCCACCAAGATGGGCGACAGCTTTGTGGTGACCGAGCATCTGCTGATGGCACTTGCCGAGGACAAGGGCGAGGCCGGCCGCGTTCTGCGCGACGCAGGCGTGACCAAGGAGCGCATCGAGCAAGTTTACGAGGAGCTGCGCGGCGATGACCGCGTGACGTCTGCCGAGGACAAGACGCAGTTTGAGGCGCTGGAGCAGTACGGTCGCAACATTTGCGACCTCGCCCGCGCCGGCAAGCTCGACCCGGTCATCGGCCGTACCGACGAGATCCGTCGTACCATCCAGGTCCTGTCCCGTCGCACCAAGAACAACCCCGTGCTCATTGGCGAGCCGGGCGTCGGCAAGACGGCCATCGTCGAGGGCATCGCCCAGCGTATCGTGGCCGGCGACGTGCCGAGCACGCTGCGCGACCGCGACCTCATCGAGCTCGACATGAGCGCGCTGGTCGCCGGCGCCAAGTACCGCGGCGAGTTCGAGGACCGCTTGAAGGCCGTGCTCAAGGAAGTGCAAAAATCGGAAGGCAAGGTCATCCTGTTCATCGATGAGCTCCATACCATCGTGGGCGCGGGTGCAACCGAGGGCTCCATGGACGCCGGCAACATCCTGAAGCCGGCGCTTGCCCGTGGCGATCTGCACGCGATCGGCGCGACTACGCTCGACGAATACCGCAAGTACATCGAGAAGGACGCGGCGCTCGCCCGTCGTTTCCAGACCGTTATGGTGAGCGAGCCTACCGTCGAGGACACCATCTCGATCCTGCGTGGCCTCAAGGAGAAGTACGAGATCTTCCACGGCGTGCACATCACCGATAGCGCGCTCGTGGCCGCCGCCGACCTCTCCGATCGCTACATCGCCGACCGCTTTCTGCCCGACAAGGCCATCGACCTGGTCGACGAGGCCGCAAGCCGTCTGCGCATGGAGCTCGACAGCATGCCGGTCGAGATCGACGCCACCACGCGTCAGCTCACCCAGCTGCAGATCGAGGAACAGGCGCTCATGAAGGAGACCGACGACGCCTCCAAGGAGCGTCTGGAGGCCCTGCGCCAAGAGATTGCCGAGGTCCAGGAAAAGCTCAACGTGCAAAAGGCCGGCTGGCTCAACCAGAAGAACGCCATCGACCACGTGCAGGAGCTTAAGGGCCAGCTCGACGAGGCCAAGAGCGAAGAGGAGCGCGCGACGCGCAACGGCGACCTGGGCCGTGCGTCCGAGCTGCGCTACTCCGTGATTCCGGGTCTGCAGCAGCAGATTCAGGATTCCGAGGCTGCGCTCGAGGCGCAAAAGCAGCAGGACGGCGAGGGCCTCAACGAGCAGGTGACCTCCGATGAGATCGCCGAGGTCGTGAGTGCCTGGACCGGCGTGCCCGTGTCCAAGATGATGCAGGGCGAGCTCGACAAGCTGAAGGGCCTGGAGGGTGAGCTGCATAAGCGCGTCATCGGCCAGGACGAGGCCGTCTCCGCCGTGGCCGCGGCCGTGCGTCGCAGCCGTGCGGGCCTCTCCGATCCGGACAAGCCCATCGGCAGCTTCTTCTTCCTGGGCCCCACCGGCGTGGGCAAGACCGAGCTCGCCAAGGCGCTTGCCGAGTGCCTGTTCGACGACGAGCGCGCGCTCGTGCGTATCGACATGTCCGAGTACATGGAGAAGTTCAGCGTCCAGCGTCTGATCGGTGCGCCCCCGGGATACGTGGGCTACGACGAGGGCGGCCAGCTCACCGAGGCCGTGCGCCGTCGTCCCTACTCCGTGATCTTGCTCGACGAGATGGAGAAGGCCCATCCGGATGTCTTCAACGTGCTGCTGCAGGTGCTCGACGACGG
Organism: uncultured Collinsella sp.; assembly: GCA_900547655.1. GTDB lineage: Bacteria > Actinomycetota > Coriobacteriia > Coriobacteriales > Coriobacteriaceae > Collinsella. The sequence continues at coordinate 3,943 of URHQ01000060.1, read as the reverse complement.
TCGCCTGACCGACGGTCAGGGTCGCCAAGTGTCCTTCAAGAACACGATCATCATCATGACGTCTAACGTGGGCTCCAAGGCTATCGCCGAGCTTTCCGGCAAGGACGAGGAGGAGATGCGCCATCAGGTCGACGCGGCCATGGCTCAGACCTTCCGCCCCGAGTTCCTCAACCGTATCGACGATATCGTGGTGTTCCATCCGCTCGGCATGGCGCAGATCGAGAAGATCGTCGACATCCAGCTTGCCGACGTCCGCGCACGCCTGGCCAAGGAGCGCATGACGCTTGCCATCACCCCGGCGGCCAAGCAGATGCTCGCCGTGGGCGGCCTGGACCCCGTGTTCGGTGCCCGTCCGCTCAAGCGCCTGGTCCAGCGCGAGGTCGTGGACGCCATCGCCGCCGCCATCATCGACGGCACGGTGCGCGAGGGCGACCAGGTGACGGTCGATGTCGACAAGGACGGCGGCTTTACCGTCGTGTGCGATAACACGCCGGCGGCCACCTACGAGGTTCCCGATGCCGAGTAGATTTTTGGGACATGCCTTAAAATCTGCCAGCCGTCTCTAAACGCCAAGGGCGGCGGATCCAATTGGGTCCGCCGCCCTTTTTCGTGCGACAATCGATGGTGTTAAACACGATTGCACGGCAAGGAGCTATGCAGATGATAGACAAGAACAAGACGAACACGCCGACGACCGATGCCGCACCCGCCGCACCCAAGCCTGCGCCTAAACCGGCACCCAAGCCGCGCGCCCCCTACATCCGTGCTGAGAACGAGGATGACGACGGCTACGATCCCTACAGCGATCGCCGCCCCGAGCGCGAGCCGATGTTCGAAGCCGACCCCTGGCGCTGAGTGCCACCCAAAAGGCCACCAATAAGTTGCGGTGAAATAGGGACTGTTTTGCGGTTTGACCAGCAAAAACAGTCCCTATTTCACCGCAACTGCGTTAGGGATTTTTCTGCAGGGGGAGGGTAGTCAAAAAAGCCCCGTCCCAAATTGACTGCTCGGGGAGTCGCATTCGAGCTCGGTTGTCCTCTTAGCCACTCGATATCCTTCGGAGCAATAACGGTGATAAAACTTGCTTAAGTGTTAATCAAGCTACACACAATCTTGCTCTCTAATTAATCAAGAATCAGTATAATTTTGATTAGCTAGAGAGCAAGATTGGAGAATCATGGCATTCAACGACTTGATCGCCCAGAAAATAAAGGACTTTGAACAGCAGGGGGTTCCGCAGGTCTTTGAGCGAGACCTTGATCTGGGAAATCCACAGGAGCCAAAGCGCGACAACATCGTAAATGTGGTTGTGGGGGCCCGCCGTTGTGGAAAGACGTATCGCCTGTATCAGGAGATGCAGCGGCTTCAGGGCCGGGGCGTCGAGCTTGACCGGATGCTTTACTTTAATTTTGAGGACGAGCGCTTGCGCCCGTATGAGCCATCGCTGCTGGCGGACGTGCTCGACACGTTCTATGCGCTGTATCCTGCTGCTCGAACCGAGGGCGCTTACATTTTCTTTGACGAGATCCAGGAAATTCCCGAATGGGGTGCGTTTCTGCGGCGTGTAGTCGATACGGAGAAAGCGACCGTCTATGTGACGGGATCTTCTTCTAAGATGCTGTCCTCAGAGCTTAAGAGCGAGTTCAGGGGTCGTTCTCTTATACGGGAGCTTTTTCCGTTGAGTTTTTCGGAATACGTTCGGTATAAGACGGGGAGTGTTTTCGAGTCAGATGCGACCTTTTCCCCAAGCGATGCAGCGCTGCTTCGACATCATCTGATCGGATATCTTGAACGAGGGGGATTCATCGCGACGCTTGAGCAGACGCCCGCAGACGCGATTCAGCTGCTACAGGAATATGCTTCGCGAACGGTCGCTATGGACGTCATTGAGCGTTACGACGTCAAGAACCCTCGCCTGGCATCGCTGTTCTTGACGCGGTGTATGGCATCTTCGGGACGAGAGCTGTCGGTGAACAAAGTGTACAACGAATTCAAGAGCAGGCAGATACCCGTCAGTCGTAATTCGCTCAGCGACTTACTTGAGTATTATGAGGACGCCTACCTGCTGTTCTCCGTGCCGGAGTTCACGCGTTCACTGGCAAATAACATGCGGTCTGCGTCTAAGGTCTACGCTGTCGATCCTGCGATGTTTGGAGCATTCTCTCCCGCATCGGCATTGGACCAGGGCCAGAGGCTCGAGACCGCAGTGTTCAACGCGCTAAGAAGAAGGACTCCCGCGGTGAGGATCGGATCGGTCTGCCGCCTGCTGATCAAAGAGAAGAGCAAAAGCCATGAGGTGGACTTTGTGGCTGGGGACGCACTTCTCATGCGGGCTTATAGCCTGATTCAGGTGAGTGTGGATATGGTAAGTGAGAAAACGCGCGAGCGCGAAATTGCCGCGCTTGATGCCTCGATGGCCCAGTTCGATCTTGGCGAGTCGGCAATCGTTACCATGGATGAGCAGGCCGATATTCCATGCGAACACGGTGTGGTACACGTTGTGCCCGCATGGAAGTGGCTCCTTGCCTAATCATCTACGGATCGTGAGGCCAGGACCTCCTGGCCCCTTTATCACGGTTGGGGAGCACCATGATGCGCCCGGCTAGTCTTGGGCTTTGATGCTCGGCATCAGAATCTGGGCGAGGTAGTCGCATTCGAGCTTGGTGGCGGTGTCGGCCTTGCCGTCTTTGCCGACCAGTACGTTCTTGATCTGGCTATAGGTGTAGCGGTTGCCGGTCGTGAGCTCGACAAGCTCAACTGCAGTGTCCATGGGGTAGGTCGATACGGGGTCTTGCGTGCGTCCGTTGATGGTCTGGGGCACCACGTACGGATAGACGGGGCCGCTGGCGTAGACGGTGTAGCCGTTGCCGAGGTTTGCCGCACCCAAAACCGCATCGCCCTCATCGGGCGTAAAGCTCTCGCCGTCGCGCACCGCGACGAGCGTCACGAGCGGCGTGTTGGTGTCGCCGTCCAGATAAATGCACAGCGTGCTGCCGTTTTGCCAGGTTGCGACCTTGCCGTACCACTCAACCGGAATATCGAGCTGATACAGGTCCGTTGCCTTATGTCGAGCATCGGCGTCGCGGGCCGCCTGTGCCTCGCGGGAGCTCACGGCGTTGACGGCGGCGTCACGGCGCGCGGTTGCCGCCTGCTGGAGCACCTTTGCGACCGCGGCGGAGTTCACCCCGCCTTCCTCGGCATACTTGGCGGCGGCATCGATCTGGTCGTCAGTCACTGTGTCGGCCGAAGGCACCTTGAGCTTAAAGGTGGCCTGGGCACTCAAATCCTGCCCATCGCTCTTAATGGTGACCTGCGCCTTGGTGGTCGGCACGGTGTAAATGGTACCGTCGGCTGCGATGGGGGACCCAGCGATGGAGAGCGTATAGTCGCCGGGCAGCAGCTTAATGCCGCGACCGTGTTCGTCAACGTAGAGCGTTTCGCTCACGGAAGAACCGTCGGAATCCTGGCCGCTCACCTGCACGGGAATCTTGGAACCAGTTGAGCAGTCGAGCCCTGCGGCATGCACGCCAATCTGCACCGACATCATCGTGTGCGCACTGGCGGCGACAGCGGCAGCCTGCTCTTGCTGATATCCGTTCCAGGCAGCATAGCCTGCGCCGCCGGCGACGAGCGCGACGGCCACAACGCCGGCAACCATCAGGTTGCGGCGCTTGGGCGATATCTTGCGGTGACGGGCCTCGGCCTCATGTGCCGAAGGAACAGACGGTAGGGGGATATCGCCCATGGCGATGGTCTCGTCCACGGCAGGCGCGGAGCCCAGGCCAGGGAGCTCGCGGGTCAGCGAATCTTCGGCCGGCAAGTTGTCGAGCAGGATGGTTTCTTCGCTCGTGTCGGATTCGGGCTGGTCGTCGGCCCTGCTATCGTCCTCTTCGGCTTCGGCTTCGGCTTCGGCTTCGGCTTCGGCTTCGGCTTCGGCTTCGGC
>URHQ01000059.1 GCA_900547655.1 uncultured Collinsella sp. | reverse complement strand
CGAGATCTACCCCCTAGAGTTCGTCGGCAGCGTCAGATGTGTATAAGAGACAGCCTTAGACGAAGCGCCCGTGAGCTTAAGGAAGGCGATGTCCTCCTTGGCCAAGCGCTTACCGATGATATCGAGCATACCCGTAAACTGGCTGAACAACAGAATGCGATGCCCGCCGTCGAGTGCGCCGTGCACGAGCTCCATGCATGTATCGAGTTTGGCGCTCCCCGCCTTGTAATCCTCGTAGTGTAGACGCGGGTCGCAGCAGATCTGGCGCAGCTTGGTGAGCTCGGCGAGCACCTTGAGCTTGTCCTTCTTAAACTCCCCGGCCTCGCGGTGCTGCACCTGCTGGGCGATGCGGTCCTGATTTGCCAGGTAAAGCTTGCGCTGCTCACCGGCGAGCTGAGCCATGACCGTATCCTCGATCTTTTCGGGCAGATCGGCCACCACGTCTTCCTTGACACGGCGCAGCACAAACGGCGACACGAGTGCCTGCAGGCGAGCGGCACTGTCGCCCTCGGCATGCTCGACCGGGCTTTCGAAGCGCTTGGCAAACGACTCGCGCGTGCCAAGCAGGCCCGGCATCAAAAAGTCGAAGATGCTCCAGAGCTCGGACAAGCGGTTTTCGATGGGCGTGCCCGTCAGGGCAAAGCGCACGCCGGCAGGCAGGCGCTTGGCGGCGCGAGCCACCTGGGTGAGCGGGTTTTTAATGTACTGGGCCTCATCGAGCACCACGCGGGCAAAATCCTGCTCGGCGTACTCATCGATATCGCGGCGCATAAGGTCATACGACGTCACGACCACGTTATGCTCGGCCACGCCGGCAATCTGCACGCGACGCTGCGCCTTGGCGCCCACGATGGCGCACACATCGAGCGACGGGGCAAAGCGTTCCAGCTCGGCAGTCCAGTTGTACACAAGCGACGCAGGGCACACCACGAGCGTGGGCTTGGCGTCCCCCGCTTCCACGCGCGCCAGGATATGTGCGATCATCTGCAGCGTTTTGCCCAGGCCCATGTCATCGGCCAAGATGCCGCCAAGGCCCAGGTGTTCGAGCGAGCCGAGCCACTGGCATCCGTCGACCTGGTAGCCGCGCATCGTTGCCTTAATCGATGCCGGCACCGTAAAGTCCATCTTGCCGAGCGTGTCTAGACGCTCGACGGTACGGCGAAACGCAGCGTCGCGATCGGCCTCGAGCGCGGGCGTGCGCGCGAGCATGCTATCGACGAACAGGGTGCTCGACGCGGGAAGCGACACGCCGTCGAGCAGGTCGACGGCATCGACACCCAGGTCCTCGGCGAGGCCAAACGCGGCTCGGGCGCCCTCGTCCAGGCGAATGATGTCGCCGGACGTAAGGCGCGCAAACGTTTGATGACGCTTGTACGAATCGAGATAGACGGCAAGGTCCGCGGCCGAAAGCCCGCTCGCGCCCAGCTCGACATCGAGCAGATTGCTCTTGACGGTGGCACGCACCGAGAGTTTGGGCGCAGGGCGCACCGAGATCTGGCGCAGGCGGTCGCTGAGCATAACCTCACCCAACTCGGACAGGGCAGACAGGCCCTCGGTCAGCAAGCGGAACAGGCTCTCGTCATCGCGCTCCTCGAACGCCAGACCGCCCTCGTAGAAATCGAAGTACAGGGCCGCCGTGTCCATAACGCGAAACTCCGCCACCTCGTCGCGGGGCGGCACGCCGGGGCGTTGCTCTTCGAAGGGACTGCCCGGAGCGCCCAGGCTAAAGAGATCCGCCGACCAGTCGCCGTAGGTAACCGTAATTTTGCAGGTCACGAGCCCGTCGTCGACGCCGATTGCCATAGCAAAGCTCGGCTCGGGTGCCACGGTATCGAGCGCGGCGGGCGCGGTGAGGTCGGTGTAGTCGCGCAAAATGGGTAGAGCCATACGACAGAACTCCCCCACCTGGTCGGCAGCGATATGGACTGGCGTGCGACAGGGCAGCAAGCGCGATAGGAACGGCGCTGCATGCTGGGCAAACGCTACATCGGTGCGGCGCGCACGGCGGGTGTCGACCAGATAGGCTACGTCGCCCGAAGCAAAGCAGTATGCATCGGCCGGCAGGCGCAGATCGTAGCTACCACCAGCCGCCGGCGCGATTTTGGCGGCAAGGAGCGGTGGGTGCTTAGACAGCGCCTCGTCCTCCCCTTCCGGAGGCATCTCAACCGCCACGTCATAGGTGCGATGCGTCGTCGTCCCCCGCGACCAGGCGGGCTCAAAGGAGATGGTCTGGCCGCGCAGCAGGTCCAGCACATATACGATGCTATGCTCGGACAGCGGCAACTGACGCTCGGCGACAAAACCGCTGCGGGCAAAGTCGTACGACGCCGAACGCGAGCTTGTGATGTCATCGAGATAGGCAACTGTCGTCACAACAAGGTTGAGCAGCTTTGTCGACACGTCTTCGAAGGCTTCGGGCGTATGGACAAACGTGAGTTTCTTGCCATACGAGAAGGTGCCGCCTCGGACGTAGGCGTCGGCCATGCCGTCGATATCCTTAACCACGTAGGACACCGAACCGCAGCGAATGCGAAACTCGAGCGCCCAGCTAAAGCGGTCGGCGAACAGCGGATTGTAGTACGGCACCAACGAAGGCTCCAACGCCGCTTTGGGGGCGTCGGGATCAACGGCACCGGCAAGCTTGCGGCGCATGCTCGCCAGCTCATCCATGCGCGCGTCCGAAAGATCAGAAAGCGCCGCCATAAGGCTCGGGCTCGTGGGGACGGGCGCTGGAAAGGGAAAGTTGGGGTTGACGGCCGGCGCTTTGGGCGCGGTGCGCGCGGGCTGTTTCGGCTGCGCCGTAAACGTGCGAACCGGTGTGCGCAGCCCCTCAACAGGCTCAATGCCGCTGGTGTCCAGGTACGCCAGAGCCGTGGCAATAGCGTGCTTGCACATACCGGGGTAACGATAGGCGGCGGGGCAATCGCAGTCGTAGTCGATTACCTCGTGCTCGTCCATGTCGAGCGCCACGCGCGTCTTGTACAGGTCGCCGCGCGAGCCGCGCACCGAGCCCTCAACCGTCACGTTTTTGGAGAAGCGCGAGCCGCTGTCCTCGATCGACAGCACGGCGCCGTTGAGCATGAGCGAACGCCCCTTCATAAAGGTGCCGCTCAAAGCCGCCTCTTTGCGAAGCGCCTGCACAAACGTCCCCTGCGCCATCACTTCCTCCAATCTCACCCGGGGTAGCTTAGATAACCGTCACGCGGCCTTGGTTGCCGACGATGGCCTTTGCCTCTGCCAGCAGCGGAATCGAGCGTGCATTGACCTTGGCCGGTACCTCGGCACGCAGCACGCGCCCGTCGACTTGCTCAATAAAGATCTCCACGCGGTCGCCGCCCGGGTTGGTGGTGAGCACCGTGGCCAGGCGCGCCATATTGCCCTGGCTAAATCGGCTGTTGGGCACCATGACCTCAAAGACCTTGGGCTTGTTTTTCTCCTCGCTAAGCTCCAGCGGCACAATCTCCTGCGCGATGATCTGGTCGCCGCGGTCCGAGCGCTCGAGCTTGCCCTTAATGCGCACAAACGCATCGGACAGCTGCGCGCCGGTCTCGGGATCGACCTCGCCGTACAGGTACCCCTCGGCCTCCTTGTAGGTCTTGGGGAACACCACGACCGTGGCCTCGCCTTCCATGTCCTCGAGCTGCACGATACCCATGGGATCGCCGTTTTTGGTTACGCGCTTGGACACACTCGAGACCATACCGGCCCACCACAGCGCCTTGCCCTCGGGAATCTCCTGGTTGATGGTACCGCCCGTGGGGTTTTGCACCTCGTAGCCGGTGTCGATCTGCGAGAACGAGAAGTCGCGCGCTTTGCTAAGTGCATACTCAAACGGGCGCAGCGGGTGGTCCGAGACATAGATGCCCAGGACCTCCTTCTCCTGGCTCAGCTTAAGGTGGCGGTCCCACTCCTGGCCATCCGGATCGGGCACGCTCACCTCAAAGCCCGAGCCCTCAATGTCGCCAAACATATCGAAGAACGAGGTCTGGCCGCTCGCGCGATCTTTCTGGCGCTTTACCGCGGCATCGATGATGTTCTCGGGGTTGTTCTTGTCCACAAAGTGCATCATCTGGCGACGCGGATACCCCGTGGAGTCGAAGGCGCCTGCCTTGATCAGCGATTCGATCACGCGGCGGTTGGCCTGGCTCGAGTCCACGCGCTCGACAAAGTCGTGCAGCGTCTTAAACGGGCCGCCCGCCTCGCGCTCGGCGATAATCGCCTGCGCCACGCCGGTGCCCACGCCACGGATGCCGGCCAGACCAAAGCGCACGCCCTCCTTGGTAGCCGTGAACTCGGTACCGGACTCGTTGACATCTGGCGACAGCACGGGGATGCCGTCGTGACGGCACGCCGAGACGTAGTGAACGATCTTGTCGGTCTTGCCCGTGTAGGACGTCAGAACGGCCGCCATGTACTCGTGCGGATAATGCGCTTTGAGCCACGCCGTCTGCATAACCAGGATGGCATAGCCGGCGGAGTGCGACTTGTTAAAGGCGTAAGATGCGAACTCGAGAACATCGTCCCAAATCTTCTGGGCGACCTCGCGCGTGTAGTTGTTCTTGATGGCGCCGTTCATCCAGTGATCGTAGGTGGTCTCGTCCGAGCCATCCTCCCAGTGGAGCACCGTCGACGTGAGCAGCTTGATTTTCTTCTTAGCCACGGGCTTACGGATACGCGAGTCCGATTCACCCTTGGAGAAGCCGCACATCTCGACGGAGATGAGCATAACCTGCTCCTGGTAGACCATGGTGCCGTAGGTTTCGCCCAGAATGTCGTCCAGGCGGTCGTCGTAGGAGACGGCCGGCTCCTTGCCGTTCATACGGTTGATGTAGGACGAAACCATGCCGGCGCCCAGCGGGCCCGGGCGGTACAGGGCGATCAATGCTACGACGTGCTTGTACTCGGTGGGCTTCATGTTCTTGATCGTGGCCGTCATGCCGGCGGACTCGACCTGGAAGACGCCGGCGGTGTGGCCGGAGCCCATGAGCTTAAAGATCTCGGGATCGTCAAAGGGAATCTCTTCCTCTTTGATGTCGATGCCGAAGTTCTTTTTTATGTTTGCCTTGGCCTTGGAGATAACCGTCAGCGTACGCAGGCCCAAGAAGTCCATCTTGAGCAGGCCCATGTCGGCAACGGTATGGCCCTCGTACTGGGTAATCTCGACGCCGCCCTTGGTGTCGAGCTTGGTGGGCACGTGCTCGTTGACGGGGTCACGGCAGATCAGAACGGCGCACGCGTGCACGCCCTCGCCACGGGTGAGGCCCTCGATCGAGAGCGCCGTGTCGATGATGCGGCGGGCGTCGTCGTCCTTTTTATAGGCCTCGGCAAAATCGGGGTTAAACAGATCCTCTTTGCCGGGTTGCTTGTCGAGCACCTGCTTGAGCTTGACCTTGGGGTCGCTCGAGACCATCTTGGACAGGCGCTGGCCCATGTAGACCGGGTAGTCCAGGACGCGCGCGGCGTCGTTGATAGCCTGCTTGGCCTTAATGGTCGAGTAGGTGATGACGTGGGTGACCTTCTCGGGACCGTAGAGCTGGCGAACGTGCTCCACGACCTCGAGGCGCCGCTCATCGTCGAAGTCCATATCGATATCGGGCATCTCGGTACGCTGCGGGGACAGGAACCTCTCGAACATCAGACCGTTCTCGAGCGGATCGAACGCGGTGATGTTCATGGCGTAGGCGACGATAGCGCCGGCGGCAGAACCACGGCCGGGGCCGACGCCGATGCCGTTGTCCTTGGCCCATTGCACGTACTCGGCGACGATCAAGAAGTAGGCGGCAAAGCCCTTGTCGCAGATGACCTTGTATTCGTACTCAAAGCGCTCTTTGATGTTGACGCCACCGATCTCGCGCGTGGCCCAGTCGTCGCCGTAATGCTGGCGCAGGCCCTTCTCGCACTCGCGGCGGAACTGGCTCTCGTGCGTCTCACCGGGATCGAGCAACGGAAAGCGCGGCAGGATGATAGAGTCCCAGTCCAGCTCAACGTAGCACTTGTCGGCGATCTCGAGCGTGTTGTCGCAGGCCTCGGGGCAATACGGGAACATCGCCCGCATCTCCTCCTCGGTCTTCATGTAAAACTCCGAGCCGGTCATGCGCATGCGGTTGGGGTCATCGACCTTGGCGTTCATACCAATACACATGATGACGTCCTGCACGGGCGCATCCTCGCGGCGCAGGTAGTGGAAGTCGTTGGTGGCGATGACCTTGACGCCCACCTGCTTGGCGATATCGATGAGCGTGCGGTCCATCTGCTCGTCAGTCAGGCCGTTGTCGGTGGTGATGCCGTGTTCCTGGATCTCGATGTAGAAGTCGCCGGGCTCGAAGGTATCACGGAAGGTCTCGGCCCACTTGATGGCGCCCTCCATGTCACCGCGGTCGATGTACTTGGGGATGATACCCGCGATGCAGGCGCTCGTGCAGATCATGCCCTTGGCATGGCGGCGCAGGTTGTCGAGCGTCACGCGCGGCTTGTAATAAAAGCCCTGCACGGCAGCCTCGGAGACCGTCTGCATCAGGTTGACGTAGCCCTCCTGGTCCTTGGCCAGAAGGATCATGTGGTAGAGCTCGGGCTTGTGGTCGCGGGCAAGGGTCTCGTCCGGCGTAAAGTAGACCTCGCAGCCAAAGATGGGCTTGATGACCAGGGGCGGCTTGAGCTCGTCGATGTTGCCCTTCTCGTCCCACATGGCCATGTCCTTCACATACTGGGCATGCTCGCGCGGGTTTTCCTCGGGATCGGGCTCCACCAGCTCGTCGCGGCGGTCCTTTTCCAAGAAGGCCTTGTCGTGGCTCCAGGTTTTGTACTCGGGCGTGTTGTGGTTGACGGCGTCACAGGCCAGCGCCAGGTCGGGCACGCCATACATGTAGCCGTGGTCGGTAATGGCCACGGCGGGCATGCCAAGCTCAACGGCACGGTTGACCATATCCTGGATACGGGTTGCGCCGTCGAGCATGGAAAAAACAGTGTGATTGTGCAGATGGACGAATGCCATGTGATGAGCTCCGATGCGGGTTCGTGTTCTGACTGAACGATTTTACCGCACGGCACGGACAGCACCCGAACCTAGCCAAACCAACACGGCTCCTCTTGCAGTTGCGGTGGAATAGTTCCCGCTTGGGCCACCTGGGCCGCAAGACAGGAACTATTCCACCGCAAGTTATCTGAGGGCTAGAGGTTGTAGGTGACTACTTGAGGTTCGGCGGGTTCGACGAAGATGGCTGGATTCGCCTGCTCCACGCGGACGAACTTGACGGTCACGGCCGCAAAGCCCGCCTTGTGCAACACATCGGCGTAGACGCGCGCCTGCAGGGCGTGCTTCTCGAGCAGCTGTTCCGGCGTCTCGTCCGGTGTGCCGCCCGTCTTGTAGTCGATGGCCAGCGCGCGTGACGAATCCGCCGGGTTCGTCGCCAGTACATCGATGGCGCCCTCGGCATAGGCACCGTAGCGGGCGATGTCCTCGTCCTCGCAACCCAGCGAGAAGAACGGCACCTCGGCACGGATGCACGGCCACGCGAGCAGGTCGGCACGAACAGCCGACTTGAGCCAGCGGTCCAGGGCGACATCGAAGCGCCCGCGCTGCTCCGGCGTCAGGCGCCACAGGCGCGCCAGCGCATCGGCGCGCGCAGCGGGCAACGCATCGGCACCCATCTCGATGAGCCACTGGCAGGCGGCGTGGAAGGCCGAACCCAAGGCCATGGGATTGCCGACGGGCTCGACAGCGGCCACGTCTGCATCGGTCATTTCCGAGCCATCCGACTCTGCATCATCGCCGGACTCATCCATGAGAACACGAGCCTCGGCGGCACGGTCTTCCGTCTCGGCATGGAGTGCCGCGGCGATTGACGAGTAGCTATACGAGTCACGCGCCGGGAACGGACAGATGCCCATGCGCACGCCCACTGCCTGGGGATACACAAGCTCAAACGAATCGGGCTTGGAGTCGGCAGGACCGGGGACGATTGTACTGGCCGAATCGTCGGCAGCATCCGTATCGGCATCGCCACGAACAAGCCTGCCCTCGGCATCCAGCGAAGCGTTGGCCTCAAACGCCTGCTCGCCAAAGGTAAAGCCCGCGAGCGAAATGAGCTCGTAGTCGCCCGGCTGGGAGTTGTCGAACACCAGGCGGTCGGCATCGAGCTGCGGCATGTCCAGAGCGTCGGTCGGCAAAATACGGCGCAGCACATCGTAGGTCAGATCGGTCTCGACGTCGAAGGTCGGCGCCGTCACCTTGCCACGGCTCACGCCGGCATCCATCGCCAAGATCACCAGCTCGCGCGCACGCGTCATGGCAACATAGAGCAAGCGGGCCCGCTCCTCGAGCGAAAGCTGCAGGTCGTCGTTGCGCAGGCGAGCAAATGCCTCGGCGGGAGAACCCGTCGCGCATACGTCCTCCATGAGCTCCGGCGGCAACCATAGCGACGTGCCCTTACCCTTAAACGCGTGCTCAAACTGCTTTTTGACGTCATCCCCCTTTACGAAGGTTCCGTCCGCGAGCTTAACGCCATCGAAGCGCGCCGGCAGCGCCACGACCTGCGCCCCGCCGTCGACGCGGCCCATCTGTGCCGTACCGGACGACTTGCGCACGCCAAAACACTCGGCAACCGCCACGACCGGGTATTCCAGGCCTTTGGATGCGTGCACCGTCATGATGCGCACCGCGCCGTCACCCTCCTCGTTGAGGGCGCCCGGAGCTTCCTTGCCCGCCAAGAAGCGGTCGAAGGCCAGCGCGATGGAACGCGGCGAGTTGCCGAACTCGGCCTCCGCCTCGGCCACGGCGTCGAGCGCCTTGAGCACGTTGGCGGCAATAGCCTTGCCCTCGGGACCACACTGTGCCAGACGCACAAACCAGCCGGAGGCATTGACCGCGTCGCGTGCGATGGCGGCGAATGAATCGCGGCCCACGCGACGAAGTGCATACCGCAGTACCTCGCGGGCGCGCGTCACGAGCGGCAAGCCCTGCAAGCCCGGCACATCGGAATCGCTCATGATGCCCGCATCGATGTTGCGGCGCGAGGTCTCCCCCGTCTCGCTATCGAGCTTGGTCGCCAGTGCCAGGAACTCCTGGGCACCGAGCGCAAACATCGGCGAGGCGAGCAGCGGCATAAGGCCCTGCGCCGTATCGGCCGGATTGGCGAGCGCACAAGCCAGGGCGCGCACCGTCTGCACCTCGGCAGCCTGCGCAAAGACTGAGCCGCCCGCGATGACGCAGTCGAGCCCCTGGTCGCGGAAGGCCTGCGCGTAGACGTCGGCGTTGGTCATGCGGCCCAGCAGCAGCACCATGCCGCCCTGGGGCTGGCCGGCATCGGCAAGCGCGCGGAATCGCTCAGCGATCGCACGGGCCTTGGCCTGTGTGCGCTCCTGCGTGCTGCCGCCGGCAACAAAGAGCGCCTGACGACGCGAGGCGTCTGCCGCCAGCGTGTCCTTGCGGCCGTCGCTCGCCTCAAGATCCAAAAAGCCCTGCATCAGGCCGCCGTCATCGCCGTCGAAGACGCGTGCCACGTAGCGCAGTACCTCGTCGTGACTGCGGAAGTTGCGCACGAGTTTGACGAGCTCACCGGCGGGGACATCCGGCGTGGCGACCGTCTCGGACGCCGCCGCCGATCCCACTTTGCGCTCCTGGCGACGGAACACCTCGACCTCTGCCCCGCGGAAGCGGTAGATCGACTGCTGTGCATCGCCTACGGTACACAGCGCGCGCTCCCCCGCACCCGTCAGGTAGCGGATCAGATCGACCTGCATCTGGTCGGTATCCTGGAACTCGTCGATCATGACCATCTTAAAGCGGCTCTCGTATGCCGCTCGGATGGCCGGGTAATCGCGCAGGGCCTCGTAGGCCATGCGCAGCAGGTCGTTGTTGTCGAGGGCAGACTGGGCAGCCTTCAGCGCGCGGTACTCAGCCTCTACAGAGCGGGCCAAGCCCACCAGCGCATCGAGCGCCGGGCCACCGCAGGCAAGCACGATATTGATAAATGCATCGGCAGCCTCCGCCTTGAGCAGCTCGACCTGCTCCTTGGGGAACGCCTTGCTCGCGCGCGGCATGGTGCACGACATCATGAGTCGCGCCGCATCGGCCATGGTCTTGCCGCTCGCCTCGAACGCGTCGATGGCATCGAGCGCCGTCTGCGCCTTCTCGGTCGCGGCCTTGCTTGCGCCCAGCGCCGCACGATAGGCATCGGCAAGTGCCGAGGTATCGGCCTGGCCGCGCGCCACGCACACGTCGTCCATACCGCCCGGCAACTGGCTCGACAGCTCCAGCAGGTCGCGCACCAGGCCCTTGATGGTCGTGCCGGTGCCAAAGGGGCCGCCCTCGCCCGCCATGGGATACCAGGCATAGAGGGCCTTGAGCGATGCCGCGAGCTCGGGGGCGGCATCGGGCGCCGTCGCGCGGGCCAACACATGCTCAACAGCTTGGTCCATAAGCTCGTCGGTATCGGTGAGCACCGTGAACTCGGGGTCGATACCCAGCTCCAGCGCATGCGCGCGCAGGATACGCGAGCACATGCCGTGAATGGTCGAGATCCACGCGTCGTCGACGGTCAGTGCTTCCTCGTCCATGCCCTCGTCGATAAGCGCACGGCGCACGCGGTCGCGAATCTCGGCCGCGGCATCTTTGGTAAAGGTAATGGCGAGCACCTGGTCCAGATGCTCAACGAACGGACCTGATTCGGGCGAGAGCGCGTAGACGATGCGGCGCGTGAGGGTAAAGGTCTTGCCCGAACCGGCGCCCGCCGAGACAAACAGCGGACGGTCGAGCGTTTTGACAATCTGCAGCTGTTGCGGCATCAAAGTCGAAAGATCCATGGTCTACACGTCCCTCCTTACAAACGTTCCTTCGTGGTTATACGAGCAGCGCGCATGCGCGGCCTGAGCCGACGTCGGGTCGATGGCGGCAACGTTGCCTGCCTCGAGCTCGCGCAGGCGCTCGGCGATGCCAGCCTCAACGCGATCGAGCAGGGCGTCGAAGTCCATGCTGCCACCCTCGCCGGGGAAACCTTTCTTAAGGCCCGGGATGCGACCGTCGCCGCGCTCTTCCTCGAGCAGCTCGGCGCTCGCAGCACCGCGCAACGCCGGCTTGCCGCCCTTGGTCGAAAAGTAGAGCGCCGCGCGGGTGTCCAAATCCAGCGCCCGGCGCATGGCCTGGGCGTAGATGAGCGTTTGGGTATGTGGTGGCAACCAGCGCGGATCGTCGATGGGCGCCGTGCCCGATTCCTCGTCGCGCACCGTAGGGTCGGCGAGCTTAAACTCCTCAACGCCCGTGCGATGCTTGTAGTCGATCACCACAGCACGATTCTCGGCGTCCACGTCCACGCGATCGATGCGCCCGCCAAGCGGCCAACCGGCATACTCGACCTTGAGCTCGTTGAAGGCGAACTCCAGGTAGCGCGGGGCAAAGGGGGCAAGTGCCTCGGACTCGTAGGCAAGCACACCCTCCAGCTGCGGCAAGATCTCGGCCACCTGGCGCTCCTCCACCGCAGAGAGCGGCACCAGCGGGCCCTCCGTGCCGCGCTTGCCGGCGTGCTCGGCCAACGTCTCGTCAAAGACCTCGTGCAGCAGCTCCTGTGCACGCGGCAGATTCTCGGGCGTCACGCGCTCCATGCCCTCTTGGGGCAGACGGGCATGCAGATGCTCCAGCACGTCGTGGACAAAGTTGCCCTTCTCCATGTTGCCAAAGCCCGCGTCGATAGACTGGGGCTTGACGCGATACGACACGAACCAGCACAGTGGGCAGGTAGAATAGGCCTCGATCTGCGAGGCGGACGTCAGACGCGGCACGAGCGGCGCGTCCTCACCCTCGCCATCGCGACGGCGCAGGACCAAATACGGCACGGCCTCGGCACTCAGATGCTGAGGGGCTTCACAGGTCACGCGCTCGCGCTTGAGGCCTTCACCTGCCGCGGGATCAAAGTCGGCGATGATATCGCCCTCGCCCACGCACGTGGGCTTGGCAGCGCCAGCGGCCTCGGCATGTGCCCGCAGCTCGGTCCATACGGCTGCTGGGTAGCACTCGCGCGCCTGGCGATCGTGTGTCACGCGGGCAAGCGCGACCGGACCGCTCGTCGCCTGCATTGCACGGCCAAAGCGCACGCGCAGCAGGGCGGCGGGCTCCAAAGACTGTCTCTTATACAC
>URHQ01000058.1 GCA_900547655.1 uncultured Collinsella sp. | reverse complement strand
GCGCAAGGGGCGCTGACGCGGCCCTCCCTCTTACACCACAAAAATTCGCGCGATCTACTATGAACTGCGTACGCTAGTTTTCCGCAACCTTAACGAGCGGCTCGCTGCGATTTGCGCCACAACAGATACGAGTAGACGTAGACGGCTCCAACCGAACCAAACGCCAGAACCGCAATCACCGCGGCGACGACTTCACTCGAAAGCACGCTGCCTGCCACGCCCATCACAATCAGGCCAATACCCAGCACCATAAAGCAGGCGCCGCCAAAACGCTGAGTACGGCGCCAGTTCTCGGGATCGGCAAGCGCCCAAGGTGTCTTGATACCGAGCGTATAGTTCTGCTTCACACGCGGCAAGTAGTTGCCTACGCCGATGAATAGCAAACCGACAACACCGGAAATCAGCACGTTAACCGAACCGACCGCCGGCACCACGCCCCAGACCGTAAGCTCTCCCAGCCAGCTTATGGCGCACATGAACAAGGTGAAGGCGATTACGAAGCCCTGGTAGAACTTGCCCGAGGTTCGATATGCCTCACCTTTGGGGTCAATGCGCGGCACCACGCAGAACATTGCGAGAAGCGCCAGAGGCAGCACACCGAGCGCAGAGGCCATCCAGCTAGGACCCCAACCGTCGACGGCGCCGTTCGCGCCCCAGTGCGTGGGAATCTGCGCAGGCAAGCTCGGCATCACCATGAGGTGCGCTACGACATTGGCGACGCACAGAGCGACCAGCGCAATCCACACGCGCGACGATACCCCCGTGGGGTGAATGCCCTTGTTTTCGTTATTCATCCTTATCACCTTCAGTGTTTGTAAAGCCCATAAACCAGCCAATTAAATCCTGCATGACGGTGGTGTTTAAGCTGTATACGATGTTTTGGCCATGGCGCTCGTCGGTCACCAACCCGGCGTTTTTGAGCGTCGCCAAGTGATGGCTCAGCGACGGCTTACTGATATCGAAATGCTCGGCAAGCTCCCCCGCCGTGCAATTGCCCTCGCGCAGCAACTCCAAAATGCGCCGTCGCGTTGGATCGGCAAGCGCCTTAAAACCCTCTCCCGGCATAAGACCTCCTCTCATCATCTCTCATGACGTGCACACTATACTCAATATTTAGATGTTTGTCTAACTATCTAATCGCAATGCTTCAAACCACATCAAAGCAAACGCCATCGCAACCTATGGGCGATTACCTATAATGGCGATAGCTAAAACACGACCGACTCCCCATCGGAGGATATCTATGACCGAAACCACAGCCGCAGCCGCCATCGAGACACGCGACACCAAGCTCGAGATCATCATGGGCCGCGAGGCACTCGATAAGCTCGCCGATGCTACGGTGCTGGTGCTCGGCTGCGGAGGTGTGGGCTCCAATTGCTGCGAGGCACTCGCCCGCGGCGGCATCGGTCATTTCGTCATTCTGGACAAGGACGTCATCGCGCCCAGCAATATCAACCGTCAGGCCATCGCCTTTCACAGCACCATCGGAAAGCGCAAGGTTGACGTGATGGAAGCCATGATCCACGACATCAATCCCGCCGCTGCCGTCATCAAGCGAACTGAATACTTGCTGAGCGACAACATCGATGATTTCTTCGCGAGCGTTTTGGAGCAGACGGACGGCAAGCTCGACTACGTCGTCGACGCCATCGACACCATCTCGGCCAAGCTCACCATTGCCAAATATGCTCAGGACCACGACATTCGTTTGGTTAGCTCCATGGGCGGGGCCAACAAGCTCCATCCCGAGTGCCTCCGCTTTGCCGACATTTTCGATACGGTACGTGACCCCATGAGCCGCATTATGCGCAAAGAATGCAAGAAGCGCGGAATCAAGAGCCTGCATGTACTGTTTAGCTGCGAGGAATCGGTTAAGACACAGCCCCGCGACCCTTCCAACATCCACGAGCGCACCGAGCTGGGAACCGCCAGCTTTATGCCGCCCATCATGGGCCAGATGATTGCCGGCGAGGTTATCCGCCAGATCAGCGGCCGCGGCACTGAGCGCGTACGCTCCGATGGCCAACGTCTGGACTAGCGTAGCGCACCGAGATGGAGCCCCGGTTATTTGATGCACACTGCCATCTTGATTTAATGGCTCACCCGGACGCCGTTGCCGATGAGGCGACGGCGCTGGGCTTGGGTCTATTTGACTGCGGCGTCAATCCGCGCGACTTTTCGGCCGCAAACGAGCGCGCCTGTCGCCAACCAGGCATCATCGCCGGCGTTGGGCTTCACCCCTGGTGGCTCGCCGATGGCCACTGCGGTCCTGCCGAAGTCAATCTGCTTTGCGAAGTTGCTGCCCAAGAACGCTACATCGGCGAAGTCGGACTCGACTTTTCCGCGCGCTTTGCTGGAAGTGAGCCGCTACAAATACAGGCACTTAACCGGCTCTGCGATGCGCTCGTGCAGCATCCTCTTACCGGGCGCGTGATATCAATTCACGCCGTTCGTTCGGCAGGAGCCGTACTGGACGTCCTCGAATCGCATGGACTACTCATCCCAAACCCCGACTCCCCCGTTATCATCTTCCACTGGTTTAGCGGTACTTCGGACGAACTCGTCCGCGCGCGTAATGCGGGCTGTTATTTTTCCGTCAACGAACGCATGCTCGCGACCAAGCGCGGTCGCGAATACGCACGACAGATTCCACTCGACCGCCTACTGCTCGAGACCGATGCACCAGCGGAGGCAAACGCAGAAATAAGCGCACAGTCGCTCATCAGATCGCTCACAAGGACCTCGATGCGCATTGCCTCACTCAAAAACTGCGATGTACAGCACATTGAGTCGGCAGTTTTAGCAAATGCGCGCTCTGTTTTTGACCTTCGCTAACCCCTGTGGGCAAAAATGCCAAGGGACATGCGAATCGCACAACGCAGCCCCTATTGGTAGACAGTACAATTCGGCAGCATTACACCAATTCGTGCATGAGATCACGGTTGCGTGCATACAATTCGTCGAAGATATGACGGCGCGACGCATATAACTCGTGGGCAGCCATATCGGGCTCGATTGTTTGCGCAACGCCAAGGACTTGGGCGAGCTCATCCCATGATGCATAGGCACCACCTGCGAGAGCTGCCATGATGGCATCACCGAAGCATGCGCCCACCGTAACCTTGGCAACCGAGACCTCGCGCCCGCATACGTCGGCGATAGCCTGCATCCAAACTGGATTCTTGGTTCCACCTCCGACAAGCATAATGCGCCCAATTGGCAGTCCATGCTCTCGCTCGATAATGTCGACATGGGATGCAACGGTATACGCGACGCCTTCCAAGGCGGCGCGAACCATATGGGCTCGCGTATGCCTTCCGGTCAGTCCAAAGAAGACGCCACGCGCCTCGGGATCGTTGAGCGGAGTACGCTCCCCCGCAAAGTACGGCAGACACAGGAGCCCATCGGCACCCGGCGCCACGTCGGTGGCATCATGCGCCATAACCGAATAGGCATCGGGGCCACCGTGGTCCTCGGCCTCTACGGCGTCGCGATACAGCTCTTGGCGCAGCCACGATGTGAGCGCACCCGCCGTATTGGTCCCCGCGCAGATCCCGTAAGTTCCGGGAATGATAAACGTCCCCGGCCACAGGCGGGCATCATCGATCATATGATCAGCTAGGTAGATGAAATACGCTGTACTCCCCAACTGAACCATCATATCGCCGGGACGGAATACACCCGTCGAAATGGCCTCGGCACCAGAGTCGCCCGTTCCCACTAAGACAGGTGTCCCTACCGCGAGCCCCGTCGCCTCAGCCGCACGCTGCGTAATCACCCCCGCAATATCGGTAGCCGACATTACCTCCGCCATCTGGTCAGGCCGGCAGAAACGAGCACATTCCCGAGCATCAACCTTCCAAGTGAAGCGGTCGTATAGGGGAAGAAAATCCTCCGCCAAATAACGGTCCACCGTAAAACGCCCCGTCAACTTTGCGCATAGAAACGACGACGCCGTCAGGAACTTCGCAGCACGTTCGTGCACCTCGGGCATATTCTCCTTAAACCACAAGATCTTGGGAGCAATATCTGACGAACAGGGATCGTGCCC
Source organism: uncultured Collinsella sp. (assembly GCA_900547655.1). Taxonomy (GTDB): domain Bacteria; phylum Actinomycetota; class Coriobacteriia; order Coriobacteriales; family Coriobacteriaceae; genus Collinsella. Next base: position 8,175 of record URHQ01000058.1, on the reverse strand, counting down.
GAAAAGCTCGCGTGCGCGGTCTGACCCATATTCGGAAAGAAGCTCGTCAATCTGCGGCTTCGAACGTGCATCGACTCCATACAAAATCGCGGGCGCCAGCGCGTTGCACTCGGTATCGACCGGCACACAGTCGCAACCCAATGCGGAAAGGCCCACGCATCCGATCTGTGCCGCGTTAACCCCCGATCGCGCCACCAGCTCGCGCGACAAGCGGCAAAAATCGCCCCACCAGACTGCCTCTGCATCATGCTGGTACCATCCGTCACACGGGTTGTCCGTCTCATGTCCACAAGAGGCTTGGCAAACGATATTGCATCGATCATCGATTAAAACGCCTTTAGAGGCGCTTGTCCCAATATCAATACCCAGATAGAGCGCCATAGGTGCCTACTCCCCTCGCGCCGTACGAGCGGCAGCCATAAAACGAGCTACCCGCTCAACATCAACCGGAGCATCCAGCTTTCCGTCGCGCTTTAAGCAGGTGCCGACAAACGCGCCATCGTAGTGAGCAAATACGTCAGCCACGGTATTTTCGCGACAACCGGTGCCACATACCACGGGTACTTCGCCAACACGCTCGCGGACTTCATCGGCAAGCTCGCCCGAAGCGCCACGACCGGCAGCCGAACCGCCGATGACCATTGCATCCGGAAGGCAATTAAAGAGAAGTGAATCGGCAATGTCCGCAGTCGTGCGGTCGTTGAGATAAACCTCCCCCTCGCTCGTGATGAAGTGAAAAAGCTTGAGGTCATCCAGGCGCAGCGCCGCCTTGCGACGCATGGTGTGCGCGAAATCTCGGTTAATCAGCCCGAGATCACCGGCCCAGGCACCGCAAAAATTGCAGCGCGTGAACTGCGCATCGACGGCAGCGCACAGCTCGATTGTGGCATCACCATCGTAAATAGCCTCAGCTCCCCAAGGAGTCGACAGATCATGGGATAGAGCCCCGATAACATAGCCCATCGATGCAAGGGTTGAGGGAGAAACGTGCTGCTCGTAGGGCATCGAGAGCTCATTGGTAATCAAAATGCCATCGACACCGCCCTGCTGCAACGCCTCGAGATCGCGCTTGGCGGCTTCCACGACCTGCGACACGCTTCCGCCCGGGTAATACAGTGGATCGCCCGGCAGAGGACGCAGGTGCAGCATTCCGATAACCGGCTTTTCGGTCTTGAACATCGAAGTTAGAAACGACATAACGTGCTCCTTCATAGGGTTATTGCAGGGACGTTACTCCCCCAGCACCTCGACGTACACTTTTCGCTTCTGCGGACCGTCAAACTCCGCAAGATAGATGTTCTGGGCACCTCCACACACGATGTGGCCATCTTGGACGGGAAAGAAGCAACTGTTTCCACAAATCATGCTCTTGATATGCCCACAGGAGTTGTTGCCGGTGGCTCCATAGCTCGGCAGGAAGTGTGCGTGCGCGTAGGGGGCATCGAGTGGGGCGATGCGATCGAGCGTCTCCATAAGATCCGTCTCCACGCAGGGCAGTCCCTCGTTTACCACGATTCCACAGGTCGTATGCGACAAAATAATCGCTGCCAAGCCATTGGTCACCGAGCTGCGTTCGATGGCGGCGTGCACGTCCTCGGTAATATCGATGAACTGGTCCGGAGCAGTCGATAGATAGCTCAATGTCTCGAGCGTCACCATGTTCACTCATCCCCTTCAAGAAAACGCAGGGCATTACCCCAGTAGAGCCTTTCTCGCGCATCATCGCGCATGGGCACGGTATCGAGCGCCCGCTTGAGTTTGAATGCACGGAAGCGCGGCGTATTGCTGGCGAACATCACTTGGTGCGATAGCGCGCGCTCATACCACAGCGGCCCCATATCGACCGTGAAAAGACGCTGCATCATCTCCTCGGGCGAATCGATGTAAGTGATAGAGGTGTCCGTGTAGCAGTTGGGATACTTGAGCAGCATCGCCACGGTCTCGCGCACCCAGGGCCAGCCAAAGTGGGCCAAACTAAAGCGCACATTTGGATGCGTTGCGATTGTGTGCTCAAATGCAAGCGGGTTACTGCGCGAGAGCTCTGCGCCAGGCTCCCAAGACATACCGGCATGGAAAACCACCGGCTTGTTATAGCGCTCGCACAGCTCGTAAAGCGGCTCGGCCACAGCATCATCGGGGGCAAAACCCTGCTTTGCAGGATGCAGGCAAAGCCCCTTTGCCCCCAACTCGGTAAAGGCGCGCTCCAATTCGTCTGCGGCACCGCTCACCTGCGGGTCTACGCTCGCAAATCCCCACAGACGATCGGGATGCGCGGCAACCAGCATGGCAATCTGGTCATTAGTGCCAAAGTGCCCTCCGCATGCCGTGGTTACATCGAGCGGCATGAGCACGCTCTTCTGCACGTCACAGACGTCCATCTCGACTTGAAGCTCATCCCAATCCATGGGGCCCATATGCCCCATACCAAATTCTCGTGACCAAAAACCGAATCCATCAGGCTCATCACCCGGCGTACAGATCTCGCCGTAGAGCATAGGATGGACCAACATGTCGATAACCATTTCATACTCCTTTCCAGGCATTTGACCCTAGTACGGCTCAAACGAACCAATCACTCGGGACGACAGCTCAGCGCCCGCCTTCATACACGCCGGAATATCAAGGCCATCGATCACGCCCTTGGTAAACCCGGCAATATACGAGTCGCCGGCACCCACGGTATTAACGACCTTCTCCGCCGGTACGATCCCGCACTCATAGAAGCGCTCACCGTCATAGGCAATGCTCCCCTTCTCGCCAAGCGTGGCAACCGCAACGCGCGGTCCCAATTCCTGCACGTGGCGTACCCAGTCCCGCAGCTCCGGAGTGTCCTCTTCAAACGACATGAACGCATAGTCTACGTAAGGAAAATGAGCCTCGCATGCATATTCGGGATCCTGGCTGAACACCGAGAAGTCCATAACCACCGTCTTGCCCGCATCATGCCATTCGGGCAGGAGGTCCAAACAATTGCCAAACAGGTCGGTATGAATGATGTCATGCTCTAGGATAAACGCCCGGTCGTCTTCATTCGGTCGATATGTCTCCATTACGCCATCGATTGCCTCGAGATGCACGCGATCGACGCCGTCTTTCAATGCCATGAGCATCACCGAGGTGTCGCCATCTTCCACCCGCAGATGTGAGATATCGAACCCCTCAGCGGCCAGCGCCTCTCTCATCTTGTCTCCGTACTCGTCCTTGCCGACAACCGACACGGCGGATACCGAAACGCCCATTCGTGCAAGATGGATACCCCAGTCAATGCCATTACCAGTCGGATAGAACACGCCGATGTTTTGATAGACGTCCGCGCAGCAAAAACCAGCCGCACACGCTTTAATACCCATGGTCTTCTCCAATGTTCAAAAGGGGACCCGCCACATGGCGAGCCCCCTTTTCGCGTTTCGCTTATTGTTTTGCATCGGCTGTCCAAGGCCTCATAGCCAGACCGCCGTACGCTTTCTTAAGCTATTCGACGATTGGTGCTCCGTGGCCCCAAGAACCTTCCATGCCGCACACGGTCGAGGCAAACCCGGCAGCAAAGTCGAGCGCGCGCTCGATGGCCTCGGCGCCATCCTCACCGCGCTTGGCGGAATCGAGATAGCACATCAAAAACGAGGTGAGGAACGAGTCGCCCGCCCCCATGGTGTCCTTCATGTCCGTTACCGGTTTAGCCAGCTGGCGGTAATAACGCTCGCCGTCGTAAGCAATGCAGCCCTCGGCGCCCGCCGTAGCCGACACAAAACGCGGACCCAGGCCCTTCACCCATGCCAGACGCTCGCGAATCTCGTCCTCACTCGCAGCATCCGCCGCACTAAAGAAAGCGAAATCGACGTAGGGCGCAATCTGCTCGTAGTACTCGTCGGTAGAGTCGTCCGAAAAGTCAAAAGAGACCGTGACGCCCGCAGCCTTCAACTTGGGCAGCTCGCGCTCGGTAAAGCAATAGTTTCCCGAATGAACCACATCGAACTGCTTCATGTACGAAAGGTCAAAGCGATCGAGGACATAGCGCGCATCGCCACGGATACCGCCCTCGTTGGAGCCAAGGAAGACACGGTCACCGTCAACGACGGTCACGCGAGCCGCTCCATTCTCGCCAATCATCTGCTCGCACTTGTCAAGCTCGATACCCTCATCCTCGAGGCTTGCAATGACATGCTCGGCAGCGGCGTCATTGCCAAAAATGCCCATGTATGCAGAACGTGCGGCACCGCATTTCTTGGCATAAACGGCGAAGTTCACCGCATTGCCGCCGGGATACATGGTGTGGATATGCTCGTAGCGATCGACGACGTTGTCGCCAAATCCGAGCGCGTTAACGTTAAATGCCATGGCCTTTGCTCCTTCTAGTACTCGACAACACCCATATAGCGACGGAAATCGGGATCGTGATCAAACACCTTGCCGCGTGCGGCACGCAGCTCGCAGTTCATGGCGTAGAACAGCACCGGGTCCAGATAGGCACGGACGCTCGCCGGCACGGCTTCCATACCGTACTCCTTGGCATCGAGCACCATCAGCGTATCGGTATGCGTCTTAAGGAACGCCAGGGCGCGCTCGTCCATAGCACGGCACTCGCTGGAGCCCATCTGCAGGAAGTAAAAAACGCCATCCTGAGTAGCCTCGAAGGGGCCATGGAAGTACTCGGCAGAGTGGATGTAGCTGCAGTGCTGCCACTGCATCTCCATAAGAGAGCAGATAGCGAAACCGTAGGTCTGGCTAAAGTTGGGACCGCTGCCCAGAATGTAGAAGAACTCGTGCTCCTGGCAAAGCTTGGCAAAGCGATCGCCCAACTCGGCATTTACCTTCTCGCGTGCCGGGGGAAGGATCTTATCCATCTCGGCGATACCGGCATACATATCGGCAAGATCGGCGTAGCCCTCCTGCTGATCGAGCAGCTCTGCCGCAAGCGACAGCGAAATGCCAGCGGGGACCTCGGCCTGCGGCACGCCCTCGCCCCACGGATAGACCCATGTGGCCCATTTGCCGGTGTCGATCTTGGATCCAGCGTTGTCGGTCTGGGCAATCACCGTAGCGCCGGCAGCAAGGGCAATCTCGCAGCCCTCGACGACCTCGGGGGTGTTGCCACTGTGGCTGCAAGCAATGACCAGGGACTTCTCGCCCAGACGACGCGGACGCATGATATCGAACTCGCGAGCCGTATAGATATACGAAGTGAAGGTGGTTGCCTCGCGCTGCAGAAGCTCATGAGCCGGAATCAAATCGATCATGGAGCCACCGCAAGCAATCCAGTAGACGCTGTCGAACTTGCCCTTCTCGGCAATTGCCTCTTTGATCAGATCGTGTGCGTTCATATCCAGTTCCTTTCTTGTTTGGCCGCAATCAATGACGTTGGCTGCGTGGCCGATAGTTGTTTTAGTCAATCAGATATTTCTCGAATGCGGCCATGTTCTTGGCATCTGCCGCCGCCGGATCATCGTAGTAACGACCGTCCGTGATTTCCTGGCCCAGCATGCCGTCGAAACCATGGGCGTTGAGCGTGGCGACGAAGGCGTCCATATCGTGCTTGCCATCGCCCCACACCAGATGGCCATACGGGTCACCGTCGATAAAGTGCATCTCGTGAATTGCCCCATCACCAAAGGCGGCAAACCAGTCCTCGAGCGTCTCGCCTGCAACGCCCATCGCGGTTGTATCAACCATGGGCTGTAAGTACGGGCTCGCGACCTCGTCAATCATGCGCTTCGCATCGGAAACCGTCGTCACAAGGTTGCTCTCCTCGGGACGCAGACTTTCCATCGTAAGCACCAGACCGTGCTCGCCGGCATACTCCGCCAGAATGGACAAGTGCTCGCGGCTGCGCTTCCAGGCTTCCTCGCGGTCCTCGTCCCAGTCGCCCCAGCCCGAGTTGACGGACATACGGTCGCACCCAAGTACCTCGGCAAGCTCAATGCCGTGCTTAAAGTACGCCAAGCTGCGCTGTTCATGCAGCGGTTTGCGTGCGCAGTACTGCCAAGGATAGACAACATTCTCGGGACACAGAGTACGATACCTAAGCCCACGGTCTGCAGCCTTTTTCGCCAGGACCTCAGCTTCAAAGTAGCCCGTGTGGTCGAGCGTCACATGCGGCTCCGCACACCACAGCTCAATGGACTCAAAGCCCAAACGCTGCTGCACATCAAGGAAGTAATCGAGCGACCACATGATGTAGTGGATATTCATGCCCGCAATCTGTTCGCGGTGCAGCGTCGGTTTGGATTCAGACATCTTATGCCTCCCTATTTCGATCGAACACGATTTGTCCGTCCGACATCGTCATGTCAACCGCAAGATCACGTGCGTCGCGATAATCGAGGTCGAACACATCCCGATCGAGCACGCAGATATCGGCAAGCTTGCCAACCTCAAGCGTACCCAGCTCGTCTTCGCGCATCAGGTCGTACGCGCCCCCGGCAGTCCAAGCGCACAAGAGCTCGACAAGCGTCAGCGTGTTGACCTCATTCACGGGCAGTCCGTCGTCGAAGTATCCGCCGCACGCACTGTAGATTGACTCGCCCAAGCTCGGAATCAACAGCGGCAAATCCGTGCCACAGCACACTGTGCATCCGGAATCTTCCATGCCGCGGCGATTCCAGCTGTGCAAAAGTCGCGTCTCGCCAATTTGTCGACGCATCATCGACAGGCAATCCTCGCGCCGGTCCAGCGTCAGAATCTGCGGATAGACCTCGCAAATTCCACCCAACTTGCCAAACTTGACAAGATCGGTCGGGTCAGAGTTCTCGAGATCGGTAATCGCATGGCGACGAAGCATCCGTCCATGCTCGTCTCGAGGCAGCGAGGCATAGAGCGCCACGGTGCGACGAACGGCGCCATCGCCCTGGCAATGCAAGGAATATCGGAAGCCGTCAGCATCAATTGCACGCAGCTCGTTCTCAATCAGATCCCACTCTGGCTCCTCGACGACCGTCTTGCCGGCAGCGCCCGCATCGGCCGAGTCCTCATAGGGGTCTATCATCTCGGCAAGCCCCGCCCATACGCCGCGATCGGTCATACGGTTGAAGCCAGAAAAACGAACGAACGGTCCCCGGAAGCGCTCTCGCGCCTCGCGGGCATATGCCAGATTTGCACCGGCACCCACCGGCTGCGACATCATAGAGACGCGAACCGTCAGCTCACCAGATTCCTCACGGTGAGCCATTTCGTCGGCAAAGCCGTAATAGTCATCAAACGCCATCTCCTTGATGGCGGTAACGCCGCGCTCGTTAAGCATGTTCATGTAGTCCGAATACCCGGCACGCACCTCGGGCAGCGCGAGGAAATCGCTCATCATGCGCCAGATTTTCTCGGCATAGCACGCCTGGGGTGTAAAGCCGTATCGCGCACTAGCGGCAGCATTGAGAACGCAGGTCTCCGCACCCGATGTAAAGCATACGACGGGGATATCGCCAAAACAATCGTCAAACACAGCTGCTGTATTTGCGTTCTCGGCATCCGATGCCAACGTTTCGGGTAGGTTGTGGCCAAAAGCCGCCGCGCAATCCGGATGATCTTCTTTCCATGCACGCAAGAGCGACACGGCCTCTTTGGCATCGGCGATGCCGGACAGATCAGACCCCAATGTCCGCAGCGCCCAGCCTGTATAGAAGGTATGTACATCGATCAGACCAGGCATGACGGTGCGGTCGCCCAGATCAACTACCTCGTCCGCCTGGGTCAAATACGAAGCCACCTCACACTTGGTGCCAACCGCCTCAATTCGATTGCCACGGACCGCTACGAAACCTTCAAACGGCAGGTCCCCCGTACCGGTAAAGACGCTCTTAGACGTCAGGACCGTTAAACGATCAGACATCACAACCACCTACAACGGAAGCATGCCAGAGATTGCCGTTACGATCAGGCCAAAGACGACCATAAAAATGAAGAACTTCCAAATGGTCTTCCACCATTGACCAAACGAGATCTTTGCCACGGCAAGACCGGCGACCGTCATGCCCGCTACGGGGCTGATGGTGTTGATGGTCTGGTTGGCAAACTGGAGCGCGGTGACGGCCGCCTCGGGATTGAGGCCCATGAGCTCGGTCAGGGGGCCCATAACGGGCATGGTGAGCGCCGCCAGGCCAGAACTCGAGGGAACCAGCAAAGAGAGCAGGCCAAGGACGATATACATAAACGTGGTGTAGACGGCGGCGGGTGCACCCTGTCTCTTAT
>URHQ01000057.1 GCA_900547655.1 uncultured Collinsella sp. | reverse complement strand
AAGAGACAGGTCTATGCGCTGCGCAAGCAGGGGATTGAGGCCGAAGGCTTTTCGTGCGACGGCGAGTTTAAGGCCGCCGTGGCGCGACGGGTGCCCGATGCTGTACTGCTCGATATCATGCTGCCCGATACCGATGGTTTGGCGATTATGCGCCGCCTGCGCGCCGACCGCCTGACGGCGACGGTGCCCATCATGATGCTTACCGCCAAGGACACCGAGCTCGACAAGGTGATGGCGCTCGATGGCGGTGCCGACGATTACCTGACTAAACCCTTCTCGCTTATGGAGCTTGCGAGCCGCTGCCGCGCACTGCTGCGTCGCGGCGGCATGGTCAAGCAGGCGAGCGATGTGCTCAGCGTGGGCGACATCGTGCTCTCGCCCAGCCATCGCGAGGTGACCGTTGCCGGCGAGTCGCTTAAGCTCACCCTGCGCGAGTTCGACCTGCTCGAGTACCTCATGCGCAAGCCCGGCGTGGTCTTTACCCGCGAGTCGTTGCTGCAGAGCGTGTGGGGCTGGGACTTCGACGGCGGTTCGCGCACTGTTGACGTGCACGTGCAGACGCTTCGCCAAAAACTGGGCGAGCATGCCAGCGCCATCGAGACCGTGCGCGGCGTGGGCTACCGCTTGGCCGAGCCTTCTGCCGGTGATGGTGCCGAAGGTGACGTCACCGCGGCCACCGCATCGGAGGAGTAACCCGTGGTCTTCGCCCCCCAGGGAAAACATACGCTGTCGCACCGCGTTTTTGTGACGATCTTTGTCTGCGCCATGGCGGTTATCGTGGCGTTTACGGTGCTGGGTGCGTTCTTTGTGCAAAACACCTTGGCGGATGCCACGAGTGCCAATCTGGCGCAGGAAACCGAGCTCATTGCTGCCGCCCTCGACGAGCAGCAGGAGCCCATCCCGTTCTTGCGTAGCCTCGATCGCGAGGACTTGCGCATCACGCTGATTAACAAGGATGGATCGGTTGCCTACGACAACGAGGCGTCGCCTTCCACACTGCCCAACCATGGCGATCGCCCCGAGGTCATCGAGGCCTTTGAGAATGGTTCGGGTTCCGCGGAGCGCGCAAGCTCTACGCTCGACGAGATTATGCTGTATCGCGCCGTCGCCCTTGATAACGGCCAGGTTGTCCGCTTGGCGCAGGCCCAGCCTGGCGTTGCGGCGATTTTGCTGTCGATGGTGGCGCCGATGCTGCTTATCGCGGCAGCGGGTGCGGTACTCTCGTTTTTTATGGCGCGCCGCGAGTCTCGTGCCATCATCGCGCCGTTGCAAGAGGTGGATTTGGACCACCCACGCCGCAGCTATGAGCACGCCTATGCTGAGATGGTCCCCATGCTTGAGCGTATCGAGTCGCAGCGCCAGGAGCTCAAGCGCCAAATGGCGGTGCTAGCGGACAACGACCGTATGCGCCGCGAGTTCACGGCGAATATCACTCATGAGCTCAAGACGCCGCTTACGGCGATTTCGGGCTATGCCGAGCTCATCGCAAACGGCATGGTCGAGGGCGAGGACGACCTGCGCAACTTTGGCGGTCGCATCTATCGTGAGGCGGGCCGTTTGGCGGCGCTTGTCAACGACATCCTTACGCTGTCTAACTTGGACGAGGCCGAGCGTGCAACTGAGGGCGAGGCGGTGCCCATTGGGTCCACGGAGCCTATTGAGCTCTCGCGTGCCATCTACGCGGTTGAGCAGCGTCTTGAACAGGTCGCCCGTCAGGCGAATGTGACGATCAGTCATGAGACCAAGCCTGTGGTCATCGAAGGCGTGTCGCGCTTGATCGACGAGCTCATCTATAATCTGGCAAGCAACGCCATCCGCTACAATCGACCCGGCGGTACGGTTACGCTGCAGTGCGGCACCAACGACGAAGGCCATCCGTTCCTCGCGGTCGCCGACACGGGAATCGGTATCGCGCCTGAAGAACGGGGCAAGGTATTTGAGCGGTTCTATCGCGTGGACAAGAGTAGGTCCAAGGCACGCGGCGGAACCGGTCTGGGGCTTGCCATTGTCAAGCATGCGGCCCTGTATCATCACGCCACGCTCGATCTGTCGAGCGAGTTGGGCGTGGGAACCACCATTACGGTGACGTTTCCCATACAGCAGGACGAGCCATTCGCATAGCGATGCAACATAGATATTGATGTAGACGCCGCATTTGACTTTCGGGTGCGGCGTTGTTGTGCAATTTTACGATTGCTTCCGACATTTTTACAGGAGAGCCTGTTTCTTATGTATAGAGTTTGGCCTCGGTAAAAAGATGCGATAACATACGGACAGTTTTGTCAATCCGAACTGGGGAAATGAAAGGCAAGCTGCATGACCCTTCTCGAACTGTTCCAGCTGCTCAAAAAGCACCTTAAGCTGGTCATCACCCTTCCGGTGGTCTGCGCGATCGCCATGGGCATCGTGTCCTTCGTTGCGATGGACAACACCTACACCGCGACGACGAGCATGTACATTCTCGCCAAGACCGACGATAGCGGTCAGATGAGCTACAACGATCTCTCGGCGAGCCAGATGCTTTCCAACGATATCGCCACGCTGCTGGATAGCGATAGCGTTAAGAGCGGTGCTGCCAATGAGTTGGGCCTTGCTGACCTGGATGACTACAAGGTGTCTGTTTCCTCCGAGACCACCACGCGTGTCATTACGCTTTCGGTTACCGGCACCGATGCCAAGGAGACGGCTAAGGTCGCAAAGGCCATGGCCAGCTCGGTGAGTACGGTCGCTCAGAACGTCGGCGCTGCCCAGAGCATCAACGTTATCGACGAGGCTAAGACTCCCGAAGTCCCCAGCGGCCCCAAGCGCACGCTGTACGTTGCTGTCGCGTTCCTCGCCGGTATCTTTATCGCAGTTGCCTATGTCGTTTTGGCAGACATGCTCAATACCCGCATCCGCGGTGCCGAAGAGGCAGAAGAGCTCCTGGGCATTCCCGTTGTTGGCCGAATTCCGGCTATGAAAGGTGGTAAATAGGCATGGCTAAGGCAAAGAACACCGATAAGCTCGTTGTACAGAATGCCGCCAAGACCCTTCTGGCCAACATCCGCTTTGCGAGCGTGGACGACCCCATTCGTACCATTACCGTCACGTCCTCGATTCCCAACGAGGGCAAGTCTACGGTTTCCATTAACCTTGCTCAGGCAATCGCCACGAGCGGCAAGTCCGTGCTCCTGGTCGAGGCCGATATGCGCCGCAGGTCTCTTTCCGATATGCTCGGCGTTCGTTCGCGCGGCGGACTCTATGCGGTCCTTTCCGAGCAGATCTCCATTGACCAGGCAATTGTCGAGACGGGTCAGAAGAACTTCTACTTCCTCGATGCCGAGCCGCATATTCCCAATCCTGCCGACATCATCGTCTCTCACCGCTTTGCCAAGCTGGTCAAGGCACTGTCCGCCAAGTTTCAGTACGTCATCTTTGATGCTCCTCCGGTCGGCACCTTCATCGATGCTGCCGAGATCGCAAGTCTGACCGACGGCACGCTGTTCGTGGTGCGCGAGGACTTCACCAAGCGCGAGGAGGCGCTCAACGCTATCGGCCAGCTTAAGAAGTCCGAAAAGGTCAAGCTCATCGGTACCGTTATGAACTACTGCGAGACCGAGACCAGCGAGTACTACTACTCCTACTACACCAAGGACGGTAAGAAGGTGAAGAAGGGCTCCGACGATCAGGGGACTTCCAAAAAGGGCATCTTCACCAACCGAGCAAACGTTTAGTTGATTAAGGCTGACCTATGCGTGACATTCATTGCCATATCTTGCCGGGTGTAGACGACGGCGCCGCCGATCTCGATGAGAGCTTGGCGATGCTCGAGGCTGCCAAGCGGGCCGGTGTAACCAGAATTGTTTGCACTCCTCACTGCCGTGATCCCTATTTTGATTACGACAAGATGTGGGATGCCTTTGAACTGCTTCGGGATAACGCTGACGGTTTTCCGCTCCAGATGGGCTTCGAGGTCAACCATCGAAAGCTCGTTGAGCTTGGTATCGATGCCGCGGAGCACTTGCATTTCGATGGGACCAACGAGTTTCTGCTCGAGCTTTCGACGCATGCCGATGCGTATGCGTTTAGAGAGTACGAGAACACGATTTACGATTTGCAGTGCCGTGGCTACCAGGTGATCATCGCTCATCCTGAGCGCTATCGTGCGGTTCAAAAGGATGTAAGCGTGGCGGAGCGCCTGGTCGATATGGGCTGCAAACTGCAGGCTTCGGCGGACTTTATTGCTGGCGGTCGCTTTGGTCGCGAGAAAAAGCCGGCACAGCGCCTGTTCGATCAGAACCTGTACAGCTTCATCGCGAGCGATGCCCATAACGTGGGTCATTACGACTGCCTGGCGAAGGCTCGTGCGAAGTTTAGCGTGCGCGGAGCTCATTTTCGCTAAAATCGGTCCCTAACGTTCGCATTGAATGAAAGGGCAGCCATGGATATCCAACTTAAGACAGGATGCTTTGATGACGCGGCGTTGGTGCGCCGCGTCGTTTTTATGGACGAGCAGGGCTACGAGAATGAGTTCGACGCTATCGACGAGGATCCGAACTGCATTCATGTGACGCTCTATGTAGACGGCGAGCTTGCCGGTTGCTCGCGCGTGTTTCCCGAAGAGCTTGAGCGCGTGGCTGACGCAGAGGCCCCGGTGTTGCCGGCATGCGACATGGACGAAGGCGTTGCGGCGGGGGAGACCTACATTATGGGGCGCGTCGCCGTGCTGCCGGCTATGCGTCGTCGCGGACTGGCGAGTGCGATCGTCGAGGCCAGTGCTGCGTGTGCACGCAATGCCGGCGCTAAGCTTATTAAGCTGCATGCGCAGGAATACGTGCTGCCGCTCTATGTAAAGGCGGGCTACACGCAAATTGCCCCGGTAGACTACGAAGACGAGGGCCAGCCCCATGTCTGGATGGCCAAGCGCGTAGATGGTAGATAGGGACGTTCCTTTTTTGCCGGCAGTTTGGGACACTCCTTGGCATCCGCCGCACGGTCGTTTCAACATACAGTTTTTCGATTCCGTATGTATATATGCGCGCTAATGGGTTATAAAATCTAAGTCTGAACATAGCAGGTCTGCGATGCGGCTCGGGCGACCGGGCCGTTTTTGCGGACGGGGGTAGCGCGAAAGGACTGCACATGCGTCAATTTAAGACCGAGAGCAAAAAACTGCTCGACCTCATGATCAACTCCATCTACACCAATAAGGAAATCTTCCTGCGCGAGCTTATCTCTAACGCGAGCGACGCTGTCGACAAGCTCAACTTTAAGAGCCTGCAGGACCCGAGCGTCAAGATCGACCAGGGCGACCTGGCCATTCGCGTCTCCTTTGATAAAGACGCCCGCACCATTACCATCTCGGATAACGGCATTGGCATGACCGCCGAGGAGCTCGAGCGCAATCTGGGCACCATCGCCCATTCCGGCTCCGAGGAGTTTAAGACCGAGAACGCCGAGCAGCAGGGCTCCGATGTCGACATCATCGGTCAGTTTGGCGTGGGCTTCTACTCGGCTTTTATGGTCGCCAGCCATGTGAAGGTCGTCAGCCGCGCCTATGGCGAGGATGTCGCCCATGTGTGGGAATCCGACGGTCTTGAGGGCTACACCATCGAGGACGGCGAGCGCGCCGAGCACGGTACCGATGTCATCCTGACGCTGCGCGAGAACGAGAAGCTCGATGCCGACGGCGAGGCCGAGACCTACGATCGCTTCCTGACCGAGTGGGGTCTCAAGAGCCTGATTCAGCAGTACAGCAACTATGTGCGCTACCCGATTCAGATGATGGTGTCCAAGAGCCGCCAGAAACCCAAGCCCGAGGACGCCGGCGACGATTACAAGCCCGAGTACGAGGACTACCAGGAGCTCGAGACCGTCAACTCCATGACACCGATCTGGAAGAAGCGCAGCTCCGATGTCGAGCAGAAGGACTACGACGAGTTCTACAAGTCCACGTTCCACGACTTTGACGATCCTGCGCGCACCATCAGCTTCCACGCCGAGGGCACGCTCGAGTATGACGCCCTGCTGTTTGTGCCGGGACGCGCGCCGTTCGATCTGTACAGCAAGGACTACGAGAAGGGCCTGGCGCTCTACAGCTCCAACGTGCTGATTATGGAGAAGTGCGACGACCTGCTGCCCGACTACTACAACTTTGTCCGCGGCGTCGTGGACTCTGCCGACGTGACGCTCAATATTTCGCGTGAGACGCTGCAGCAGAACCGTCAGCTCAAGGCCATTGCCAAGCGTGTCGAGAAGAAGATCACCGCTGACCTTGAGGATATGCGTGACAACGACCGCGAGGCCTATGAGAAGTTCTTTGAGAACTTTGGTCGCGGTCTTAAGTACGGCATCTACTCGAGCTATGGCATGAAGGCCGATGAGCTCGCCGACCTGTTGCTGTTCTGGTCTGCCAAGGAACAGAAGATGATTACCCTGGCCGAGTATGCCAAGGGCATGCCCGAGGATCAGAAGGCCATCTACTACGCCGCCGGCGACTCGCGCGAGCGCTTGGCCAAGATGCCCGTGGTAAAGGGCGTGCTCGACCGCGGCTATGACGTGCTGCTGCTGACGCAGGATGTGGATGAGTTCACGTTCCAGGCTATGCGTGAGTACGTTGCCGCCGATATGCCCAAGATCTACGAGGACGATGCTGCCCGCGAGGCTGCCGAGAAGGCTGTGGCCGACGGTGCCGAGCCCGAGGTCGAGGATCGTCATCTGGAGCTCAAGAACGTCGCGACCGGTGATCTTGACCTGGCGACCGAGGACGAGAAAAAGGAGGCTGAGGACGCCACCAAGGAAAACGAGGACCTCTTCAGCGCTATGAAGGAGGCGCTCGGTGACAAGGTCGAGAAAGTTGCCGTCTCCGCGCGCCTGACCGATGCCCCCGCTTGCATCACCACCGAGGGCCCACTTTCGCTCGAGATGGAGAAGGTGCTCCAGAAGGGACCCGAGGGCGCGCCCGACGGCATGCCCAAGAGCCAGCGCGTGCTCGAGCTCAACGCCAAGCACCCGGTCTTTTCCAAGCTCGTCGCTGCTCAGAAGGCGGGCGACGCCGACAAGATCAAGCAGTACTCCGGTCTGCTCTATGACCAGGCTCTGCTGGTCGAGGGCATCCTCCCCGAGGACCCCGTAGCCTTCGCGGCGGCTGTTTGCAACTTGATGTAGTTAGGTATTTACGCGGTTTTACCAAACCGCGTAACGGCTCGACGCTGCCCTCAGTTCCGCCGTTCTAACGAACGGCGGACCAGTCGACGCTGCGCGGGCGCCAGAGCGACAACTTGTCATTCAAAGAGGACGGCATGACCAGAAGGTCTATGCCGTCCTCTTTTCATGCCAATTTGTTCGCTCTGGTGGGCGCTCGCTGTCAGTGCCAAAACATCGACATTGCCATGATCTAGACCTGCTAAAAGATAGTCGTTGGGGACGTTCTTGTTTGACTGGTCATTTAAGAACGTCCCCAACGACTACGTAGCATGAGAGTGGATAATCTCCCGGTATGAGCCCATATTCATGCTCAAGGTGGGAGATTATCCACTCTCGTTTCGTTTGTTGATTTCGATGCCTACATTTGTAGGAACAGTTCGTGGAGGTGGGTGTCTTCATCGAGTTCGGGGTGGAAGGTTACGCCGAGCTGGTTGCCCTGGCGCGCGGCGACGATACGGCCATCGACTTCGGCAAGGGCCTTGGCATTGCCGCGCACTTCGACGATGCGGGGCGCGCGGATGAACGTCAGCGGCACTTCACCGTCGATGCCGGTTACCTGCCCCTTGGTTCGAAAGCTGCCGAGCTGTCTGCCGTAGGCATTGCGCTCGACAAGTACATCCATGGTTGCCAAACGCGGCGTGCCCTTATCGTCATGGGCGACAAGGTCGTGAGCCAGTAGAATCAGGCCGGCGCAGGTGCCCAGGACGGGCATGCCTTCAGCGATACAGGCACGAAGCTCCTCGAGCATGCCCAACTCATCAAGCAGCTTCCCTTGAACGGTAGACTCGCCGCCGGGAAGTACCAGACGGTCAAAGTCCTGCTTCAAATCAGCCGCCTGCCTCAACTCTATACAACGTGCGCCCAGCTCGGATAGTCTTGCCTCGTGCTCGGCAAAAGCGCCTTGGACCGCCAGCACGGCGACCGTTTGGTCTGCATAATCGCTCATGTGCGATCCTTTCTGCTGGACTAGCGCCCGCGCTCTTCCATGATAATCTCGATCTCGTCGGCGTTGATGCCCACCATGGCCTCGCCCAGGTCCTCCGAAAGCTCGGCAATGAGTTTGGCATCGGTGAAGTTTGCCACGGCCTTGACGATGGCGGCTGCGCGCTTGGCGGGGTCGCCGCTCTTAAAGATGCCCGAGCCGACAAAGACGCCTTCGGCGCCCAGCTGCATCATCAGCGCGGCGTCGGCGGGGGTCGCTACGCCGCCGGCGGCAAAGTTCACGACGGGAAGCTTACCCGTGGCATGGACCTCGCGCACCAGCTCGACCGGAACCTGCAGGTGCTTGGCTGCCTCAAAGAGCTCGTCGTCGCGCAGGGCAACAACGTCACGGATCTGCTTTTGGATCTTGCGCATGTGACGCACGGCCTGAACGACGTCGCCCGTACCCGGCTCACCCTTGGTGCGAATCATCGTGGCGCCTTCGGCAACACGGCGCAGCGCCTCGCCCAGATCACGGGCGCCGCAGACAAACGGCACGTCAAACTGGGTCTTGTCGATGTGATAGACGTCATCGGCAGGGGAGAGAACCTCGGACTCATCGATGTAGTCGATCTCGATGGCCTGCAGGACCTGCGCCTCGACGATGTGACCGATGCGGCACTTGGCCATGACGGGGATGGAGACGGCCTCTTGGATGCCCTTGATCATCTTGGGGTCGCTCATGCGCGAGACGCCGCCTGCGGCGCGGATGTCGGCCGGGATGCGCTCGAGTGCCATGACGGCGCAGGCGCCTGCCTCCTCGGCGATACGTGCCTGCTCGGGCGTGGTGACGTCCATGATGACGCCGCCCTTGAGCATCTGCGCGAGTTCGCGATTGAGTTTGACGCGATCGGCCTTGCTGGTCTGTTCTGCCATGGTTGCTCCCTTGGTTGGCATGTGCATTGCTTGACGGAACATCCTATCGGGGAGCTGGGTATGGCAAAATACTCAGTTTTCGAGATAATTACAAGGTCAGACTAATACCAGATTGAATTACCCGATAAGGTCAGGTGACAAACTCATGCTCGACTACAATTTGGAACAACGCGGCGAAGCATCGCTCTATGAGTATGTTTACCAGCAAATTCGAAATGATATTGTTGCTGGCCGTATTGCGGCGGGGGAGCATCTTCCGTCTAAGCGCGCCTTTGCCAGTCATCTGGGAATCAGTGTTATTACCATCGAGAATGCATATAGCCAGTTACTTGCCGAGGGCTATATTTGCTCAATGCCGCGTCGTGGCTACTACGCTTGCGAGCTTCCGGATGCACCGGTTTTGGCTTCGGCTGCGGAGGGCATCGACCGAGATGCCGTCTCTGTGGGCCCCAGCGTGCATGATGTCAACGGACAGGTCGAGCGATTCGATGCGCTTTCTCCTTCTGCTTTGGAGGCGGCGCGGCTTTGGCAAAGCGCGCTACGGGCGACGCTGGCATCCGAAGACGAGCGCGAAATCTTTTCGCCCGCACCGGCGCAGGGCACTGCTCGGCTGCGACGCGCAATTGCTCACCATCTGCACGGGACAAGGGGTATGAATGTCGACCCCAACAACATCGTTATCGGTGCGGGCGCCCAGCTGCTCGATACCATGTTGGTTCAGTTGCTTGGCGCGGACAAGGTGTATGCGGTTGAGGATCCGGGCTATTTGCGTCTGACGCGTATCTATCAGGCTATGGGCTGCAAAGTTCGACATATCCCGTTGGATGATGAGGGCGTGGACTTGAGCACTCTGCAGAAAAGCGGGACCGATGTCCTTCACCTGATGCCGTCCCATCAGTATCCGACCGGTCTTGTGACGAGCATTGCGCGTCGCTATGCGCTTCTGAGCTGGGCCGCTGAGCGACCAGGTCGGTATCTCATCGAAGATGACTTTGATTGTGAGTTTCGCCTTGCCGGCAAGCCGATTCCCGCGCTTGCTTCGATCGATGCCGCTCAATCGGTCATCTACACCAACACGTTTTCGAAGAGCCTGTCATCGGCGTTGCGTCTAGCGTACATGGTGTTGCCCGATGAACTAATGGAGCGGTTTAGGCGCAACCTTGGTTTTTACGCCTCGTCGGTGAGCTCTGTTGACCAGGTTGCTTTGGCGCGTTTGCTGGAATCGGGTGATTACGAGCGACATGTGAACCGCGTGCGCGTTCGTGCTCGCGAGGCGCGTGATGGCCTGATGGCGCTTGTGCGGAAGGTATTTCCGGCAGGAGAGGTCTCGATCGAGCATGCAGACGCGGGCCTTTACAGTATCGTGGTTGCGGAGCGTGGAACGGGCAGAAGCACTTTTGCACGGGCCCTCACGCGCTCGAGCATCCCTTTTATCGATATCGGTGACTGTTTTTGGTGTGCCGATGGCGCATCTGTCCTTGAAAACACAACTCAAATTCTTGTTCAGTATGACGATCTGAGTCCAAAAGTACTAACAACCTTGGAATTGCAGCTAATGGGGGGCACTCTGCAACCTAAGTGAGTAGACTTTTGGCGTGATGGCGAGCAGGCAGTTTTGTAGCAAGCTATCTACCTGCGGTTTTGAAAAGCAGGATGACCGGCCTGCTCGGGATGTTCAAAAAAGTCTACTCACTTGCCGCGCAAAGCTCCTGCATGAGAAAAAATGGGGTTTTCAACAGGGCTTCGTCCAGCTCTCGGCAAGCTTTTGGCCAGTTGGGGAGTGCTGTTGAAAACTTGGCAGTCCGTTCGGCGCCATTTTTGGTGCGTTCGCGCCAATGCGTGACTGACTGGGTTGAAATTCGTGTTTTCCTGTGCCTATGAAGGATCTACTTTGTGACATATCGGCTTTTAGGTACTGGCGTTTGCCTCCTCAAGTCCGTGCTTTGTGTCCGCCGCTTCCACGACCGGAAGAAGACCGGCAGCGATATGATCTCGCCCGCAACCCGACGGCTGCGGTCGTGCTCGGTTTTCCGTTGTATACATTGGTTCGGACGAGAAACAAACGGACTTGTCCTGCCAGCATTAGGCAGCGGCTGTTTCTTGGTGAGCTCCCCAGGGAATCCGTGCTGGAAACGGAGCATGGGTTTTTGGTTACGTCTCCTCTACTGACGACATTCATCATGTCGCGGCATCTGACGGATCTTCAGCTTCTTTTGGTATTGGCGGAGATGTGTGGCTTGTTTGCGGTGTGTGCCCTGCCGGCGGCACTTGAGGCGGAGCTTTTGCGTGCAATTGATTCGGGCGCGATTTCGACAATGTTCGGTTGGGTGCGCTGCCCGTCCGAGGACGGCACCGCCTCAAATTTATGGCGTCGAGACGCTTTGGTTTTGGGCGGAGACCTTGACCGTTTTTGTTCAGATGTTTGCGGGATGCGCTACGGCAATAGATTTATAGCGGTATCGCAACTCGTTCCATTGGGTGCCGCGTCGCCTTTTGAGGTCGAGGCGTATTTGCTACTTGCACTGCCGCGATCCCTGGGAGGCGAAGGTTTTTCGACATAGAGCTTAATGTTGAAGTGATGCTAGGCACAAGTGCTCGAGCGATTGTGGGAAAGTCCCGTGTATATATCGACCTACTTCTTTCTTCACCGGACGGTAGGCGACAGGTGGCCATTGAATGTCAGGGAAAGGCCTCGCACGGACGCGCAGGGGATGGCTTGCGTGACGCTGACCGCATGACGGCCCTTCAGGCCATGGGCTACGATGTGCTTCTCCTGACACACAGACAGATATCGGATGAGGATAGATTCCGCGCGATCGTTAAGGCCATATGCAGGATGCTCGATGCTGAATATCGTGATAAAAGCTCGGATGAGCAAAGGGCTGAGATATTACTCCGGTCTGAACTATTCATTGACTGGACAAAATTGGGAGTAATCGACGGAAAGATGCCCGTTAGACACAAAATGGCTCGATCGTGGACGGCTGCGAATCTAAGTGAGTAGACTTTTGGCACTTTGGCGACTAGGTCGTTTTGCAACAAGGCATTTACCTGCGGCTTTATAAAGTGATATGGATGGTCTGCTCGGCAAGTTCCAAAAAGTCTACTCACTTAGTTTTTGACGAGAAGCCGATGCCGAAGACGGTCCTATTTCAGGGCGTTAACAAGTTCGTGAGGCACGAAAAAGGCCCGAACCAATACGGTCCGGGCCTCATCGAGCTAGAGGTTATGTCTCAAGCGGTTGGCTTAGCCAAAGTAGCGCTTGAGCAGGCCGGCGAAAGCCTTGCCGTGGCGGGCCTCGTCGCGAGCCATCTCGTGCACGGTGTCATGGATGGCATCGAGGCCGGCGAAAGCCTTGGCGCGCTTGGCAAGAT